>CAYIZO010000048.1:0-5783 GCA_964368005.1 uncultured Candidatus Saccharibacteria bacterium | reverse complement strand
TTTTACTTGAGTACTCGAGCATTTTTTTTAGTATATTTATTGTTGTCTTATGGTGTATGGCGCTTAGTTTTGCTCTTGAGAGTAAACGTTGGAAATACGAGGCAATACTTCTTATACCGGTTGCGTTTACGTTTTTATGGTTTTCGCCTGAATATATAGTAAAAAGTGATCGACCTTCAAGCGATGGCTTGATATTTGTCATGTGGGGTCAGCTTAAAAAAATTGCTGATGTAAACGGGCAATATAGTAGAGTCCAAGTATACGAGGGGAAAGAGTTAAAAACGGGTAGAGATGTTCGCATAATGCGTGTAAATCGCGAAATGCACTCTGGTACATTTATGGATAGTAATGAATTATTTTTTAATTATGCAAAATTTAATACGCTCGCAGGACATTTTAATCCCGAGGCAAAGAGAGCGTTGTTGCTTGGAGGCGGCGGGTATTCATATGCGAGGTATTTTTTAGGAGACACTCCATTGCATGATGTTGAAAAAGTTTGGGAGCTTGATAAAAAATTATATGAAAATCATGGTAAACTTTCGTTTCCGATCTATATAACAGATAATGCTGAAAAATTAAAACAAAATGCAAAGTTAATTTTTCAATCTGCAAAAATTCCTGAAGGAGAAGAAATCGAAGGAAAACAAAATATTTTGAAGGGGAAAAATCAAATTCCAGGAGATGTTGTGATTGCTGATCATGCAGAAATTAATCAGACGGGCTTCCCCGATCACGCAGGGTATGTGCACGTGCACGAAACGTTAGCAGATGGGAAAATTGGTAATGTGGTTAGTCCAAATATATATATTCATCAACCGCGAAACACCATAGGGCATAGTGAGTTATTGAGTGGAGCAAAAGATAATATAAAAATCCCACTTGATCGAAGAAGCAAAAATGGAGAAACTCTTTATTTAATGCTTCATCGCGATAACGGTGATGGACGATTTGATAAAGTTTTGGTTGATGGATATTACAATATTCGTGGACTTGATGTGGTAGAGATTGATCCTAAAACAACCGAGCTCGCTGAAAAATATTTTGGGCTTAATCGCAGCGACCCACGCTTGAGAATATTCCATGAGGATGCCCGCACGTATATCAACAAGTCAAAAGATCGTTATGACATAATCTACTTTGACGCTTTCCGAAGTTTTTAGTTTATGCCGTTTCAGCTTTCTACAATTGAAGCAGTCCAAAAAATTTATGCCATGCTTAATGACAACGGTGTTATTGTTGTAAATATTCCGTCAGCTTTGCGAGGTGAGCGTGGTAAGTTTTTTCAAGCAGAATATGAGACATATAAAAAAATATTTCCTGTAGTTCGTGTTTTTGCTGTTACGTCTCCAGAAAAAGAAGATATAGTCCAAAATATAATTTTATTTGGTTTCAAGTCGAGGGATATTCGAACTACGCTCAATGATGATCCTGAAACAAATAAATTATTAAAACATGAGTGGATCCCGAAAGAAGATGGTCTCCCAATTCTTACAGATGAATATGCTCCAGTTGATTTTTACATCAACAAGTTTCTCAACTTGATGACGATGTAAGAAAGATTTTTGAGAAGAGAGATGTTGCAAGTAATATAGTTGCAGTTGTTAATATTATTGTTTGCACAGAGAAGTTTGGAATAAGTACGAGGCTTGTAAAAAAAACTCCAGCGATACTGCCAATAGTAGAAATCCCGTAGAGGTTTCCAGAGGTTTTACCAAGAGTGTCAGTAGAATGAGTGCACACTCTTATGGTGTACGTAATTATCATGCCGGATAAAACGCCGGGTATAGTTAAAAACAAAAAGGCACTAATAAGGCTTCCAGTTCCAACTGATCCTCCAATATAGATAAGGATATATTTATAAATTGGCACAATAAAAAATATAGAGATAGACGCAGCAAAGAGTAACCGTGTAATATATTTTGTTTTTTGAGTTTTATCTGCAAGTGATCCCCCAAGGTAATAGCCGAGGGCCATCGCGATAAGAACGACACCTATTAAATTTGACCATACTATAATAGTTGTCCCAAAAAATGGAGCAATGATTCGTGCGCCGAGTATTTCAAGAATCATAGTTACGGCCCCACTTATAAAAACAACTAATCTTGCCCCTTTAATGTTCATTTTTGCAGTATATCATAAGTTAAATATATTCTACCCACTCTTCGAGTGAAAGTTCTTGTGGGCGACGAGTTGAGTCAGTATTAATGGAGTTGCGGAGCATTTTTCTTTTTTTTGAAAATGCTTTTTTTGTTGTTTCAAAGAATTTTTTTTCAGAAATATTATTTTTTATAAAAAAAGAATTATTAATGTTTGTAATAGTAATTATTGCCGAGTCAACATCTGGTTGGGGTTTGAAAAATGCGCGAGAAACTTTTTGAACGACACGAGGTGTCCCATACGCTCGGATTGATAGCGCAAGTAAATTCATGTTAGGGGCTTTTGCCATAATGCGTTCTGCTACCTCTTTTTGTATCATTACGGTTATCGATTGTGGTTTTTGTTCTGTTTCCAAAAATATCCGCAAGAGTCTAGAGGTAAGATAGTATGGGATATTTGCAACGATTTTATATTTTTTTGGCAAATATTTTATTATTTTAGAATCAAGGATGTCGCCTTCAATAATTGTAATATTTTTATTATTTTTAAATTTTTCTTTAAGGGCTTCTATAAAGCGTCCATCTTTTTCAATTGCTATAACTTTTTTTGCGCGAAGTGCGAGGCAGGCGGTAAGAATCCCCTTCCCTGGTCCAACCTCTATTACGACATCTTTTTCATTAATGAGAGCTGCGGTAACCATTGCCTCTGTAATTTTTTCAGAAGTTAAAAAATGTTGTCCCAAAAGAGTGTTAGCGGCTGTTTTAGAATATTGAGATTTCTTCTTCATTGTATTCATTATCTCTATTATGCATATCTTGAAGATCTTTGATATCGGGCCCTGCTATAAGTGCATCCGGTATTTCCGAAAGGAACCGAGAAGGGTCATTAAATGAAACTTCTCCGTAAAGCATTCGGCGACCTGCGAGCGTTATCATGACTTTTTGACGAGCACGTGTTAGCGCTACATAAAACAAACGGCGCTCTTCTTCAATTGCTGATTCAGTTTCAGAAAGACTGTGTGGGAAAAGTCCTTCTTCCATCCCCGCGATAATAACAATATCAAATTCAAGTCCCTTGGCGGCGTGAGCTGTTAGAAGAATTACTTGAGAATCTTTATCTTCAATTTCTGTTTCTTGTGTTGAAAGAGCGGCTTCGGTTAGAAGTTTTTCAATGCCCTCTGGCGCTTCTCCGCCAACAAGTGGGTCGTCAAATTTTTTTGCTACTGATAAAAGTTCTTTAATATTCTCTACGCGATCTTCCTCGCTTTTATTCCCTTTATAATATTTTTCAAAACCAGCTAATCGAATTACAAAAGTAACTACATCCGAAGGTTTATTTATTTTTATGTAGTCACGAATTTTTTCTATAGTTGTTTCAAAAGTTGTAATTTTATCTTTTTCTTTTGTTGTGAGGGGAATCCCGCCTAAATATTTTAAAGCGAGTACTTTTCCTATACCGCGCGGTGGAGTGTTAAGAATTCTTTTAAGAGAAAGAGAGTCATCGGAGTTGAGAGCATATTTAAGATAAGCGAGAACATCTTTGACTTCTTTTCGTTCATAAAATTTTACTCCAGCGATAAGGCGGTATGGAATATTATTTTTCAAAAAAGCTTCTTCAATCGCACGCGACTGCGCATTTGTACGAAACAGCACAGCAATTGAGCCTGGTTTTATACCCTCAGTTTTAAGGTATTCGATGTATGATGCAATAAAAAGTGCTTCACGGCGCTCATCTTCAAGAAGAGTGAGTCCAATAGGTTCTCCACGCTCTCGTCCAGAATAAAGATTTTTTTCTTTTCGTTCTTTGTTATTAATAATGACGGCATTAGCAGCTTCAAGAATTAGTTTTGTGGATCGATAATTTTCTTCCAGAGTTATGAGACGAGCGTTGGGCCAGTCAGTTTCGAATTGCAAAATATTACGCCAATCCGCGCCACGCCAGGAGTAAATTGCTTGATCGATATCTCCGACGACTGCAATATTTTTATGACGCGCAGCAAGAAGTCTCGATAGAATATATTGAGCTTTGTTTGTATCTTGGTATTCATCGATGTGAATATAAGTCCATCTATCTTGCCAGTACGCGAGCGCTTCGGGGTGATCTTGTAAGACGATGACAGTTTTTAATAGTAAATCGTCAAAATCTAGACCTTTCATTTTTTGAAGTTGAGCTTCGTATGCCGTATAGAGCGCAAGAAGTTTTTGCTGGTATGGATTCCCATCGATATTTCGAGCAAAAGACGCGGTATCAATAAGCTCGTTTTTAAAGCCCGAGATAGTATTTCGTATGCGTGGCACTGGGTAACTTTCCGGATTTAATTCAAAGTCTTGGATAAGATCGCGCATAATTTTTCGCGTGTCTTCTTCGTCGAGGATGCTAAAATTTTTAGAAATCCCTATACGATGGCCATCACGTCTTAAAATATATACCCCGAGCGAATGAAATGTGCCCAAGAAAGGCATATTTTCTGTGTTGGTATAAATCTTCTCTTTTTTTAGAAGAGATTCTACTCGTTCACGCATCTCGCCAGCTGCTTTATTGGTAAAAGTAACAGCGAGTATTTTTTGTGGAGCTATGCCTTTGGATATTAAGTATGCAATACGGTGTGCAATAGTTTTTGTTTTACCCGATCCTGCTCCTGCGATAATTAAAAGTGCGCCATCGGTCTTCAGGACGGCTTCTCTTTGATACTCATTTAAGCTATCTAATATAGGCATTGATACTGTGAGTATAGTGTCAAAAAGTCATTGCTACAAATAGCAAAAACAGCTTTTTGTGAGTGGTTGAAAATAGGCCAGTTTAATGGTATTGTGACCTAGTAGGCAGAAAGGCTTATCAAGCCCTGATTTTACTAGTGCGTCAATAGGGAGAGAAAAGGCTTATTAAAATAAAACAAAAAACCGCATCATTAGGTTTAAAAAAACTTCTTTTTAAAAAGAAGTTTTCGGCTTTTATGGCGCTTTTGTGCGTTTTTTTAATTTTTATCGGGTTTTTTATAAGCCCTGCAGAAGCGAAGGCGTTTAGTATTGTTTCTTTTGTAAAAAGTTTGTTCGGTATATCAGAAGATCAGATTGTAGAAAATAATCAGGTTATTCCTGATCCAGAATCAAAACCATTTCCGTTTCTTTCAGCTACTCCGGTCGCAGATCCAAAGGCTGTCGAGAAAAACTCAGAACTTCAATTTATCGATGGTACATCTCTCGCGTCTTCGGTGGGGCCTCTTGGAAATGTCGCTGAGGCGGCAGAAAGTAGCATTTCTTACAAAATTACCAGCTATGTTGTACGGCGAGGTGACTCACTACCAATCATTGCGAAGTCTTTTGGCGTTTCAGTCTCGACAATTATGTGGGCAAATAATATTCCTCGTGGTGGCTTGATCAAAGAAGGAGAAATACTCGTTATTTTGCCGGTTTCAGGGGTGAAGCACACAGTTGCAAAAGGAGATACAATCGCATCGATTGCAAAAAAATATGGTTCTGACCCAGATGATGTTGTAAATTTTAATGACCTGAATCCAAATGATCGTCTTGCGGTTGGCGATGAAATTGTCGTGCCTGATGGTGAAATCTCAACACCTGCTGTAGCCACAGGCTTATCAAGGAGCTCGCGTCCTGCTGTTGTTCGCGGAGGAGGCCCAGATTTAGGCGGGTACTATAGGCAACCAGTATTTGGATATACTCGCACTC
>CAYIZO010000047.1:0-5913 GCA_964368005.1 uncultured Candidatus Saccharibacteria bacterium | reverse complement strand
CACCCCAAGAGTTGAGGCAAGACTCGTCAAAACAAGAAGCGTTAATTGATTCACTGACAATGCAGACGCGCGTAGCAAAGAATAATACATAACCTGGAAAGGGTTCGTACGCATATTGATCCGAAATCGTGGGAATGCACCAAGACGCAATAGTGTTGGAATTTGTATACATAGATGCAACAATGCTCCAAGCGTCACTCCATATGCCAGCCCTAAAAATCCAAACTTCGGAACAAAATATAAAACGCCGAATATAATACCAACATTGTAAGCGACCGGAGCTAACGCAAATGTTAAAAATTTTCTTGACGATTGTACAATGCTCGAGACAAGACTCGAAATACCCAGCAAAAATGGCGAGAATAACATTACTCGTGCCAACACTATAGTTAAAGTTTGTGCCTCTATATCAAACCCTGGAACAATCTTTGGAATAAGATAGGGCATTAAAAGATATGCTGCAACTATCATCCCAGACACCGTAAGAATAAAAAAAGTAAAAACTGTGTCAAAAAAATCTTGAGCATCTCTCTTGGATCGATTTTTGTGCTCAATCAATAACGGGATAAAAGCAGTCGAAGCAACAAAAAAAAGTGAAAGAGAAAAAATAAAATCTGGAATACGAAATGCTGCGTAATATATGTCGAGGGCACGCGAGGCACCATACACACCCGCAAGTAACCGATCGCGCAACAACCCTAATGCGCCATTCGCCACACTTAAAGAGGCCAAAAGGAGTGCTGCTTGATGCACTCCTTTTGGCTCAATTCTAAAAAATCGCGTGAAGGTCATCCCTTACTTTTTTTCTTCTTTCAGTGGTGCCTCTTTACGCTCTTCTGGCGGTGGCTCTGTAAGTGCGTCTATCGCCTTCTTGCCCGACTCAAGGGCAGCAATTACTTTTTTTACTTCTTCGTTGCCAGGATTAAGATCAGCGATTTCTTTAAATAATTTTAATGCTTCTTGAGAATTCCCCTCTCGATCGTAAATAAGACCTAAGAAATATTTTGCATTAGAATAATTTGGGTTATTAGCAATAGCTGACTTGAAAACAGTACGAGCTGCGTCATAATTTTCTTTTCTATAATATAAAAGTCCGAGCTGGAATAAAACGCCTACATTATTTGGCACGAGTTGCGTTGTCTGCTCTGCGCTTCGAATTGCTTCATCGAGTTTTCCTTGTGCTACATATAACTGCGCGAGAGTAAAATGCGCTTCTGTGTAGTCGGGTTTCATTTTTACCGCGCTATTCAAAAATGCAATCGCCTTTTCTCGTCGATCTGAGGCTACCTGCTTTGAAGTAGAACCTCCTCCACGCAACAAGGTAACATCTGCAACCGCAAGGTGCGTGCGAGCCATATCAACAAACAACGATGGATCAGAAGGGCTTAATGCGCGAGCTTTTTCATAATTTTCAAGAGCAAGATCACCCACATTTACATCAATTGGAATTGCGAGCTCGTACACTTGTGCAAGCATACGATAATTACTTGCATCTCCTTGACCTAATTCAACTGCCTGGCGCGCAGCACCAATCGCTTTTTGATATGCATCTTGAAAACGCTCTTGCCGTGTTTTTTGGTCAAGAGATGCATCATTGAGCGCTCGCTGAATCTTTACATATTCAAACTGTGCATATGTGCGGAAATATCTATCTTGAGTCGCGTCAAGCACTATCGCCTGGTCTCTCAATTCGCTTTCTGCAGAATTTACTGCTCCGTCGGTGTTGAATATTTCAAGTGATCTCCCAAACGAAAGCACGCCAAGATATCTTGTCGTTGAATAATAAATCCCTCCAACGCTTCCAACAAGTAAAAATATTATAAGTAACGAAAAAACGAATCCTCTTTCTTTTGTTTCAAATAAACTCGATATTCTTGTACGAACGACTCCCGTATCCGCGCATGTCGCAAGAAATAAGCCCAAGAAAACAAAAGTCAGGAGAACAAGAGATTGGTTTAGCGAAACTAAAAACCATAGAAGAAACAAATACAGCGTTCCGGCAAAAGCAGATCGCATAAAAATACTCTTTTCACCACTTACATGACCGAGGGCCTTGATTCCCTGCCATAAAAATAAAAAGAAAAGTAATATAAACGAAAGCCCTCCTACAATGCCCGCCTCTGCAAGAAACGTTAGAAATGTACTTTGACTCGCACTAAACCGTACTTGCCAAAAAATACTATTATTAACGCTCGCATCTTTAAAGCGATCCCACAAAAAACCAAATGTATTTAAACCAGATCCAAACAGTGGAGATTCAGCAATACTTTTACGCACAATCGATGTGCTAGCGCTAAATGATAATGTTGCTTCTTGCGGCCTCCCAAGACGATCAAACGACGATGCAAGTTTTCTATCAAGCGCTGGACCTAAAAGCGTAAACAAAACTGCTGCGAGTAATATAAATAAAGATAGTGCAAAAATATGTGATTTTTGCTCTCTTTGCGAAAGTGACAACGCAACAAAAAAAAGTGAAACGATTCCAACCGCAACCCATATTTGCCCGACATTTATAAGAATCGTTGTTAAAGAAACTAAAAGAAACAGTATCCCTGCAACACGAGTCCCCCATGATTTTCGCCCGCCCAACAAGGGTAAACTTGTAACAAGCCCTAGACCAAAAAATGCTGCGATTGTTGTCCATGAGCCAGCTGGATTAAATGCTCGATTTTTTGCAAACGACCATTGAAAAATATCTTTACTGAAAACACTCTGGATTAGGAAAAATAATGCTACTCCAATAACCGATAGAAGAAGTAGTGAAAATGTTTTTTTAATATGATCACGATTAGAAAGAGTTATTGTTGTCGTTAACAAAGCGATACCCCCTAATACTATTTGAGTAAAAGTAGTAGGTTCAACTCCAATACCCCAGAAAGATGTCAGAGGACTTGATGAAAATAACGCCGCCAATAAAGAAGCTATCGCGAACAAAAAATAAACAAAATAAAGTCGAGAAGAAAGAAAACGCGCCTTACCTTCTTGAAGTATCCCTCCGAGCGCCAACATAAAAGCAGAAATCAATACTACGCTAGCAAAATAGCCCTTGTTAAGCTCTACGGGCTCAAAAGCGGTAGGCAAAAACCACACGGGAAATAATAGTATAAAACCGTACATAAGAAACCGAGCCGCCCTTGAAAGTATTGACTCTTCTCCTATATCGATAATTTCGACTTCATTTTCCTCAACCGATACTATATCGTCTTCAAAGTTCATTGATTGTTCGTTCATATGCCTTTATACTAGAGTAAAGCTTTAAGTAAGTGCAAGCTGTGGATACTATATATTCATAAAGTAAAATTATTGACATAGGATGCTAAAAGCAGCACAATAATAAAGCTTACTAATCATATAAAACATTCATAAACTAATAAATTATTTATCATGGTAGAAGGAAAATATCTCACTATTAAGCAAGCTGCAGTAATGTTGGGAGTAAGCCCACTCACTTTGCGTAATTGGGATAAGAAAGGACAACTCGTTGCCTACCGCCATCCAGTAAATAATTATCGTGTATACAAACGTGACGAACTTAATAGACTTTTAGAAAGGATAGAAGAAGATCCACGAAAAGCAAAAAAACTTACAATAAATCTCGTAGACGACTCGGAATAGAAAAACCCAGCTTGCGCTGGGTTTTTCATTGATATATCTGTAAGCCGGGTTCTGTCCTCCAATAAAATTATCGAAGTGTAATCATCTCTCTAGGCTCGCGATTACTCTTGAGCTCAAGCCTCCGTAATGGGAGTTGCACCGAGCAAGTGTTTTCCTCTATACGCAGTTGCCTACGCATACTGTGGTCTCTTACACCACTCTTTTCACCCTTACCTCCTTCAACCCTTTAAGCTATTAACTTAAATTGATGACGATCGGCGGTATGGTCTCTGTGGCACTATCTCGTATCTTTAGTCGCTATTACTAACGATTAAAAAATGGGTGGCCATTAACCACTACTACTAATTAAATCTTGCGATTTAACTGGTGCCCGGACTTTCCTCACATTGGCAAAAGAGCCAAAGCGCGATTACTCAATATATCTGGATGCATTATAGCACTAATTTCTAAAAAATCAAGCGCTATCCAAAAAATTCCAAAATTGTGGCCAAGACTTTTTGACAGCTTCCGGATACAAAATTTTTATTTCTTTCTTATCAACTTTTGCACACATGGCAAGCGCCTGCACGACACGATGGTCGCGCGACTCTATGGGTTCATGTTTTTTGTATCGCTCGAGTTCGCGATCGACTTCTGCAATACGATCTGACTCGTGCCCGCGTAAGTTGGGCCAGCGATGTTCTCCCTTAATCGCATTGATATAATCAAAAACCCTCGCAAACGGGTAATCTTCAGCTTGCTCAGGAATAAATTCGGGGCGTTCACCTTTTAGTAATTTCAAAAATACTTCTGCTTGTTGTAGAATTGTTTGATCATATCTCATCTCGCATTCCACACTTCTCGCTCGACACTCATTCCAATACTTAACTACTTCAAATGTAAGCGCGAGCTTGTACGGAGGGCCTTCTACATTTTCGAGACTACCGCAAAGAACCGCGGTACTCGCCCATTGAGACGTATTATTATCGAGCGTCAAAAGTTTAGAAAGTGGCCAATGAATAATACTTGGATTACTACATATACTTCGAGTAGCAAGTGTACCTCTCTTAATAAACTTCTTGCTTAGATTCTCTTTCCATGACAAAAACTGCAAAAATCGATAAAGCGTTCCTGACTCTCCTACATCAATATCATCACTAGTCCGCCACGACTTTAAAGCGCCTTTGAGGGCTTCCAAATCATCCCCCAATTTTGATTCTTGCTCAAGAATTTTTATAGTCTCCTCCTCTCGCCCGTGTATCAAGTCAAGAACCCCAATCCGCATCATCCATGACTTATCGAGCGGAATAAAACCTTTTTTTATTAAATTATCTTCTTTCATTAATATTCAATTCCACGCCGAGCTTTTTTACCCTCATAAAATGGGTGCTTAACATCGCCCATTTCGGTTACAAGATCAGCTCTATCAATAAGCTCTCGCTTTGCCCCTCGACCTGTGAGGATAAGATCAATTTTTTTCTCCTGCGCAGTATTTATAAGCTTAAAAACACCATCTAAACTAATGAGCGCAAGGTCGAGCGCATTATTAATTTCATCGGCAATAATAATATCCCATCTGGCACTCTCAGCTTCATCTATAAGCTCTTGTAGAGCTCCCTCTGCAGCGCGCTCATGCTCCTCGCGTGGGAGTGTATCATTTAATATGCCCACAAAGCCTTTGCCACGTTTTCGAAGCTCAAAATCAGGCATCAAGCGTTTATGCGACTCATCTTCTCCTGATGGCCACGGACCTTTTATAAATTGAATCATTAAAACCTTTTTACCATCACCAACCGAGCGCAAAGCTTGGCCAAGTGCAGCAGTCGTCTTCCCCTTTCCATCGCCCGTAAAAATATACAGCATAATGTTAGTATAGCAAAAACTTAAATTTTTGAGCCGTGTCGGAGCCCTTTAGGGTTAAGCGGTTAAAAATTGAGTTTTTGCGAAACGTAAACAAAAACACAAAATCCGCCTTACGCGGATTTTGTGCCCTTATCTAAAAAATTATCTACTAACCAATATTATCCACACGATCCAAGATTTTCTCCACAACTCCTGCAGGTGTAACACGATCCGGTTCGTACCATGATTGAACCGCACCGACAGGCTGGAGCATCTTGATAAGATGCAGACACGGAAATTTTTTCAAGTTTAATAACCTCTTTATGCTCGGAATCACTTCGCTCTATTGTCACATCAGATTGTACTACTGTTTCAGTTTGTTGTGACTCCGCATAAATTCCAAACCCTCTCTGCTCATCTGGCGTTAAAAATTTAAGCGCGAGGAATTTTGCAATATAATCAAGAATTGATTTCACA
>CAYIZO010000046.1:0-5948 GCA_964368005.1 uncultured Candidatus Saccharibacteria bacterium | reverse complement strand
CTCAAGGTTTCTATGACTATTGATGAGGATATTTTCAATGCTTTCAGGTCGTATCATTCAAGTTCGACATGGGCCAGGTGTTCTTGGTGTTCGGTAGAAAGTTTTGCAATAATTTTGCTTCTCCGCTCACCCAGTTGAGGCTCTTTTTTTATAGCTTAGGCTGTTGGGCTTCTTTCCTGGATTTTGGAGTAAGCCAAAATCCTAGACGAAACCTACCTCCGAGAGCAAGGCGCGTTTGCGCCTCAAGCCCAGGGAATGCGCCAAAGAAAATAATAGAAAGTGGCATAAGTACCCAATGCAATAAAAATGATGGTCGTTTGCGTTCGTGAAAATCTTCACGAGTCTTGCGAAGCATCGCCTGTGAGATTACAGCTGAAGTTATAATACCAAACATAGAAACCACCATAATATTCCGCGTGATATATGGCAAATTTTTTAAAATAAGCCACGTTCTATACTCGCGAACCGATAAGTACACTGGCAACCAACCAAGCGCAAACATTAACAACGCGTTTGTAGCCCATGACCAAAACCCCTCTATCAAATTAAATGAGAACTTTATTTTTTTTATGGATGGTATTTTTTTATTTTTTATAAAACCAAACAATACATAGGGAACATTTTCAACTCCCCACCCCCATCGTCGTTGCTGGCGATATACATTTTTAAATGTTTGCCATACACTCGGTGCAATATTTGCATCAAGCGATACTGGATACGAAAGCGGGACTACAGACCAATCACCATCGTAATACATAAAATGATTCCAAAAAATTCGCGAATCTTCTGATACTATGTTTCTTTGCCAAAAATCAACTTCCACTAAACTTTTAAAACTCATCGAGTGTGAAGAAAATGTAGTTAGTCTTTCAGGCCGCTCTTGTTGCATCATTTGCCAAAAAGTTCCTGATGTTGCTACCACACGCGACACAGCACCAATATCCCACACATTGTTGTGATAAAAAGGCACGGGCTGAAAACTTGATCGGAAAGGTTTCTCGGCAGTAAGAAAGTGCCATGCAAGACAGTAAAAAAAATGAGGGTAAAGTTTTGTATCAATATCAAAAGAAGAAGCAATAATATCCTCATACGGTATACTTCTCGCATCAACTTCTTTTTTTACCTCACGCATTGCCCAAGTTTCATTTGAGCCTTTTCCTCTCATCTCACCAGAAAGTCCTTGCGGATGATATGTGACCATAAAAATTCCAAAAGCATCTTTATACTTTTCAAGGAAATGATCCCCCATAGTATGCATGTCCGCACTCGTATCTTCCATCGCTAACACGACAATCATGCGATCGCGCGGCCACCCACACGCCTCAATGGATAAAAGCGTTTCTTGAATAATTTCTTGAGACTCACCTGCAGTCGGCAAAACTACAAGCTGCTGTAAATGCCCCCACTTTAGTGGCTGTAAGCGCTCTTTCCAATCAAGCGAAAAATTATGCTGAATATGTCTCCAACTTGCACGAATATGAAATGCTAAAAATACTGTTTTTATAAGCCAATACAGATCGAATGCAATAATAAAAATAGCAACCCACACAGGACGCTTCCACGAAAGAAAAACTACAAGCACTAATGTACTCCAGGCAAGTAACGCTGGCAGGATTTCAAACGCACGATATAATAGGCGATCGCGACCCGTAAGGTCTGTCGCGCTTCCAACATGAAGATATTTTTGTTTATTGTATGCCATAAAAAAAGAAAGGCAGTTCCACATTGGCACTGCCTAGTATCACGCCGCAAGGCAGTCTACTCATGAGTTTCGTAAGCGACACGGCGCAACCTCCTGTGTATGTCTTGGCAAGTTTTGCATGAAAATCTCGTCACATAATCGAGACTACTACCTTCGTGATGTAAAACTATTTTTGCCACCATACCGTGCTGGCATCGGCCTACAATAACCTCCCTATCCACAACTTCTCTGGGAGGCGTTTGAGGATTATCCACGTCACACCTCCTTGAAGGAACTAGCTTTAGGCTAACAGAAAAACGTTATTTTGTCATTTCTTTTTTATTTGATGCGAGCAAAATTGGGAGCCTTTTCCTTTAATCCTCAAGCATCCAAGAATCTTTACATAATTCGAAAGCAACTCTCATCACTGCTTCAGAATCACTGAGTCCCGAGCGTCTTGCTTCTTCAAACTGCGTTACATGACGATAGTCTGGTGAGTTAAAAACGCCACCTCGTTTATCAGGATCAACTCTTTCTAAATTTCCATCCTTTTTTGCAGAGTGCCTCTGAGCGGCAAGCCATGTAGCATTTGCAAGCCGTAAGGATATATTAATAACTTTTAATTCTTCTTGAGAGTGAGGTTCACCGTTATTAAATTTTAATATACTCTCGTCATTTACCTTTTCTTCCCTATAAATCCTTGAGAAGTAATAATCTGAAGTTGGTACTACTTTGGCAAAAAGATCTCTTGCTCCTTTTTGATCCTTACACAGCCCTAAAACATCCTGTTCTATCTCTTGCGCGCTACTATCATCCATTATTTGGTATTGTCTTAATACACCAAGTGATAGTTTTAAAGCATCTTCAGTACTAACGTTATTTAATAGCATAGCAAGCTTTTCTTGAGGTAATTCAATTCCTAATGTAGATAGAGCTTCATTGAGCTTTTCCTTTGCTGTTGGCCCTTCCAAATCACATGCCTTCCAAAAAGTTTCATCATTTCCTTCAAGATAGTTCCCCTTATCATCAAACGCACTACGAAATTGAGAAAGAACGGTAGTAGCAGCATCATGGAAAACTCTTTTTAAATTATCTCTTTTCTGTTGATCAGTTAGTTCAAGGGAATCCGCAGCTTCTTCTCCTAATACATCTCGAGTAAGCTCTGCCATCAATACATTTGACCTATTAAAATCAGCTGATTTATAAGCCTCCTCTCCTGCCTGACGAAACCTTTCTCGTCTTTCCCCTAAAAAGGCCGTTTTGTCTCCTTCAATTTGTTCCATAAAAATATTCTACTTCGAAACATTAAGGATGTTAATGATGTGCGCCCGCCTGGATTCGAACCAGGGACCGATCGTGTATAAGACGATTGCTCTACCGCTGAGCTACAGGCGCAAAAAGGACTTGTTACAAGTCTAAAACCTTTAACCGATTGCTGCAAACACTTTATTATATTTTTACTTCTTTGATAAATTTTGTAACCTGAGTAACCACAGCGTTGGCCTTACATCTTTTTTGAATCCACAGTTGAGCTTTTCGATCGTTCATACTCTGATCTTCATACAATTTAAGAACTTCGCGTGCAGCAATTTTTAATGTTTCATAGTAAAGCTCTGTGTTTTCAATATATAATTTATCTTCACGAAAAGTCACCGCACCACTCTCGATTAAACAGTTAAGAATGTACGTAGCATCATAAAAATAAAAATCTCCTTCAGGCTGATCGCGCAACTGTTGCAGCACGCGACCCAACATCCCCATGGCCCATTCTTTATGACTTCCTTCTACTCCTCCGCGTTCGATTAATTCAGGAACTAATGCGCGATATACAACTTCTGCCTTCACTTCATCAATAACCCCACGAGCTTTCAAACCCATTCTGCTCGCCTCAGAAGAACTATTTGGAAAAAGTGCATGACCATTTTCGTGCAATACCGTACACATTCGAGATATGCGCTCCGCAAGTAAACCTGCCGCCGGAAACATTTCTTTGTTTTCTGCATCTAAAACAAACTGCCCAAACTTATAGAATTCCCTATCGTAAGTTCTTATTTGATCGTTAAGATAAATTAAAGAAACAGGATCTTCCTGAGCAACTGCATTTGAAGTAAGACCAGCGCCAAAATTTCCAATCGCTAATAGACTTCTTACTGGTCGCTTTCTTAACTCTTCTGAAAATTGATCTGCACCTATTACTCCAAGACTATCCGCCATAGGATCCCGAGCTCGCTTAAAAATACCTTCTTCAATTTTCATGTCTTCTGACCATAACCCCAGTCGTAACTCAGGATCAATATATGGCTCTTTTAAAGAGCCTTCCGTAGTATGAATGATATAAATAGGAAACTTATTTTGAGTAAGTTCAAGGAATAATTCTTCTCCTTTTATCGCAAACTCTTTCGCACGTAAAGGATCGGCTTCTTTATAAAAATTTGAAAGACATATTAAATATTCTTTAAATATATGAGCCCCCGGTATACTCTCCCATGCTTGAGAATTCTCACTTAAAATCCTAAGCCTCCCCCCAATAAACTGAGTCTCGTGAGGGAATAAAGCTGCAGCTGTCATAGAAACTTCACCTCCAGGAACCATCATACCTGTGGTTGTAGCATCCGATCCTGGCTTTTCGGAAAATCCCGCATATGCGGCGTACCGAATATACAAAGGATTTGTTTTTTGAGTAATATCCAATAAATCTACTGCTAAAGTTCTCGTTTCTTCGGAAAGACCCAATCTTTTAAGATCTTCTACTGAGGCTGCCTGAATATATTGCTTATATGTAAATGTTTCTATTCTCTTTACTACACTTGCAGCCACAGTAAGTAAAAGTTCTGTACGAGTCCCCTCTAGATTACTTACCTCTTCAAACCAATTATGTACAATGGCTTCACAAAGCTGTTTCTCAGAGATATCTTTGAATTGCGGAATTTTTTCCTGCAAGACAGGAATTTTTTGAGCAATATAATTATACGTAAGGTCTCGAATACGATCGGCCACTTCGAGACCCTCATGCCCCTCGCCAATATCTTTATAAAGATCCTTCCATGGTGTCTGTCCTTCATTAGGACTAAGCAGCTCAAGAGTACTCAAGAGTGAGCGCAAACGCGGCTCCGAAACTCCCTCAATACGATCCTTTTTTGGATGGTTGAGATCAGGGAACTCGAAACGCATATTAATTACACGCTATGCCGCCCCCACTATTTGTGCAAATTCGTCGCGTTCTATTGTTTCGTTCTCAATTAAACGGCTCGCAATTTGATCCAGCTTGTCACGACGCAATTTAATAATCTCGCTGGCACGTTCAAATGCCTTCTTCATAAATGACGTAACTTCTTTATCAATCATTGCTGCTGTCTCTTCAGAATAGTTACGCTCAACACCAATTTCTTTTCCAAGGAATACCAACTCATTAGAATCGCCGTAGGTCACAGGGCCAATCTTTTTACTCATGCCGTAGCGTTGTACGAGGTCACGAGCGATTGCTGTCGCCTTTCGTAAATCATCAGATGCGCCCGTAGTCATCTCCCCAAACACTTCTTCTTCCGCTGCATACCCACCAAGAGATACTGCAAGCTCATCCATAAAATGCGAACGCGAATATAAATGCCTATCATATGTGGGAAGTTTTAAAGTATATCCGAGTGCGCGACCACGTGAGATGACAGATACTTTATGAACAGGATCAGCGTTCGGAAGAGAGGCCGCGACAAGGGCATGACCTGCCTCATGATATGCGGATATTTTCTTTTCATCCACATTGATGACATGCCCTTTACGTTCTGGCCCAAGCAAAACTTTATCGATTGACTGCATCAAATCAAGTTCATTTATTTCTTTCTTACCTGCTCGTGCAGCCAAAATCGCAGCCTCATTCACAAGGTTTTCAAGATCAGCGCCAGAAAAACCTGGAGTGCGTTCTGCAATATGTTTAAGACGAACATCTTTTGTAAGCGGCTTGCGTGACGAATGAATCACCAAAATTGCTTCTCGCTGCTTAATATCTGGCAGATCAATAACAACACGTCTATCAAATCGGCCAGGACGCAAAAGCGCTGGGTCAAGTACATCGGGACGGTTTGTTGCCGCCATAATTATAACTTGATCTGATGTATCAAACCCATCCATCTCTACCAAAATTTGATTCAATGTTTGTTCACGCTCATCATGCCCACCACCCATACCAGCTCCGCGGTGACGGCCAATTGCATCGATTTCATCAATGAAAATAATCGCAGGTGCTGCTTTTTTTGCTACTTTAAATAAATCT
>CAYIZO010000045.1:4654-5987 GCA_964368005.1 uncultured Candidatus Saccharibacteria bacterium | reverse complement strand
CTCCGTATGCGCTTGCAGTAGCCGAAACATCAGCAAAAATATGATTCGTAGTCCCATTTGCTAATCCACTATTTCTGAATCTAAAGTTGCTAGTCGGCGCAAACTGCAATGATCCTGCAAATGTACTTGTTCCAGTTCCTTTTACTTTAATAATATCCCCTATATAGCCAATCCCTGAAGTTTCTAATAACCCATCAGTGGTTGTAGCGTTACCCACTCCAAGTCCTCCTGAGATATAAACATCTTTATTTACAAGATTACCGCCGATAGCAATATCTACACCTGGAGAGCTTGTACCAATACCGATCGAATACCCAGCCAATGATCCAATCAAAATATCGCCTGCTTGACCACCGATACCACCTAATCCCGCATCAAGGAATAAATCTCCTCCGATAGTCCCGCCACTCGCAAGATTACCATGAGCAGCGCGAATAGAAAGATTATTTCCATTGTCATTAGTTGCCGCCTCTCTTACAAAAATATCTTGCCCTATGTTAGTAGTTGAATCTGCAAGTAACTCAAGACGCCCAGTCAAAGTAAGAGCTCCTGCAATCGTACTTGATGCCGTACCTTTTACCTTAATAATTCCCCCTATGTACCCCACCCCACTCGTTTCCAAAACTCCGTCAGTAGTTGTCGCATTACCAATTCCCAACCCTCCTTCGACATATAGATCTGAAAGATTGTTGTGAGTAATTGGAGTAGTTGAAGAATTTCCAATGACTACTGAACCTGGGTTTTTAAAAAGACCTGCAAGCGGTGTACTTGAGCCAAAAGAAGTTATACCTTTTTGAGTTGTGAATATAAATGGAGTAGTTGTTCCATTGTCGCCTACGACAAAGATTGGCTTGAGTGAACCTTGGGCAGAGATTTGATCAACGCTTAATTGCCCCCACGGAGTAGTCGTACCGATTCCAAAATATCCTGCGTTTGTGAGGATTGCTTTACTCGTATCTGCCCCAGAGCCTGTATTAAATAATATTCTTCCGGTTGCATTATTTGCATTCAAAATAATATCCTCAGTTTCATTTTGAAATACTAAATCACCTTCTGTACTTACAGCAGAAAACGTTGCAGAATTCGCAACAATCCCAATTCGCGCCTCAATACCTGTTCGCCCCAATGTTAAGTATGGATCAGACAAAATACTTGTACCAAATAACCGAAGATTGTTACTCCCTGTTATTGTTACTGTGTTGCTAAAAAGTCCTTGACCATTTATCGAAAGCTCTCTTCCTGGTGTAGTTGTTCCAACTCCGAGTTTTGAATATCCAATAATATCCCCACTCGCCTGCAAAGTACTTGATGCATACACACTCGCACCTGTGGT
>CAYIZO010000045.1:0-4554 GCA_964368005.1 uncultured Candidatus Saccharibacteria bacterium | reverse complement strand
ATGCTCCAATGGTGGTGGTGCCGGTTGAGTGGAGGGTGGTTGATGCATTGAGTGAATCTGAAACAAAGAGTGGTCCGGCGATTGATGATGATGCGCTTGATACAAAGCCGTCATCAAAATACCAAGCATGTGCAGAAGTTGACGCGGTATAATATTTTGTTCCGGAGATAGTCTGATAAACAAGATTTGGAGCTCCTCCACCTCCTGAGTTTTCATCCGCACCACAGATAACTCCGCCATTTGCATCAGTATCGAGAGTATTACAGTTTGTGAGCCCAAGATTGAGTCCACCTCCACCTGATCCTGTACCGAGTGCAATACCTCCTGCAAATGTGGAGGTTGCGCTTCCTCGAGAAATAACTCGACCGTCAGTGTAGATGTTGTTAGATGACTCAATCACGCCATCACTCGTCGTTGCATTACCTACACCTAAACCTCCTGAGAAATATCCATCTCCGACGACTGCAAGCGTTGCGAGTGGCTGTGTTGTTGTGCCTCCTCCAAAGATGTTTGAATACCCAATGATGTTTCCTGTGGCTTGCAAAGTACTTGATGCGTATACTGATGCATCCGTGCTAGTTGCAAACACATCAGAGAGTGAGTAGAGAGTTGAATCAACATCGAATTGAGTTCCAGTAAGCGTAAGATTCTTTCCTGCAGTGTATGAAGTTCCGCCAACACAAACTCCATTTCCAGAAGTACAAATTTTTGATCCATTTATAAAACCAGAAGTTCCGCCAACTACAAGTCTTCCTGATGTTTCAAATACTCCAATTCCTGCGCCGGACGTGGCTGTACCAATTCCTAATCCTCCTTTCTGACTTACGAACATAAATGGTGAACTTGTCCCGTTGTCGCCTACCACAAAGATTGGCTTGAGGGAACCTTGGCCTGAGATTTGGTCTACAGAAAGTGTACCCCATGGTGATGTTGACGCGACACCGGTATAACCCAATTTATCTATTACCATCGCAAAAACAGAAATTCCTGCATTTGTAGAAATAAATTGTAATTTGCCAGAGTTATCTGCACCATCCCTGGAAGCTCCAACATATCCGATGGTATTTAATACGCCTGCGTCATCTTGTACGGAAAAACTCAATGCGGTGCCAAATCCATTACTCATGTCTCCAGAACTTCTACCAACAGCTCCAATTGAGGTTACTATTTGGTCGGTCGATGCCGTACTACGAACTGCTTGTACTACAGGAGCAGTTGCCCCCACAACAGTTAACGGAAAATCTGGATGAGAGGTACCAATGCCAACATATCCTGAAAAATATGCAGAGTTTGTGCCATTATCGCCCACAGAAAGTCTTGCAGATGAAGGACTCGTCGTCCCAACCCCCACTCTCCCGTTATTAAATACAAAGAAATCATCTCCAACTGCAAAGTCTCCATCACTCGTCGTTGCATTACCTACTCCAAGACCTCCTGAGAAGTATCCATCACCAGTGACTGCAAGTGTTGCGAGTGGTTGTGTTGTTGTGCCTCCTCCAAAGATGTTTGAGTAGCCAATGATAGTTGGCGCTTGAAGAGTACTTGATGCATACACACTCGCACCCGTAGTGGTAGCAAAGATGTCACCCATTGAGTAAAGGTTGTCTTGCAAAGTTATAATAGAGCCAGATATATCAATATTTTTACCAGCAGTCAGCGAGGAACTTGCACAAATTCCATTGCCACTTGTACATACGCGCTGACCATTTTCCGCAAGAATCCTTCCTGTCACTTCTACGCGCCCAGCAAAAGTACTCGTGCCAGTCCCCTGAACCTTAACAAGATTACCTATCGTAGAAGTTCCTGTTATAAGTTCTTGGCCATCAAGAGAGAACGCCCGACCTGGAGTCGATGTTCCAATACCAACAAAATCAGTGCTCGTAGTTAGTCTTACTATCGATCCGTCGTCAGTCCAGCCGCTGTTATCAGCTCCTGTCGGACATTTACCATTTGCCGCAGTACAAACAAAACTACCGTTAAATGTAAAAGCATCACCTTTTGCGGTGATGGTACTATTTGATTTTCCAAGATAAATATTTTTTCCATAGGCTCCAAAATCTCCTCCCACCTCGAGTACTTCACTGAATTCACCAAATTTTGAATATAACCCACCATTATGCATTGTCATGCCTTGAAATATGCTCTGCCCGTCGACTAAAAGATTTTGAGTATGCATACTCTCCGTCGCGCGAATATGTGGCGCTGAAACTTCTTTTGTGCCTAAAATATACTCTCCCTGTACGATGCGCCCTATAATTAAATCTTCTGCTAGTAAATTTTTAACATTCGCATTACCGCTTACCGTAATATTTTTTGAAAAAAACGCATCTCCGAGTACGCTCAACCCACCGTCAACTCTCAACGCATCAAGTAGATGTGTAGCACCGCGAACGAGCAGAGTTTTACCAACTTCAACTCTCCCTTCTAAAAAAACATCTTCGTATGTGACATTGCCATTTTTCGTAACAAAGGCCAGTGTTATATTTTCTGCGGAAACACCGTCGAGGTAATCAACATTCAAATTCTCAACTTTTGTAAGAGATTTTACAACGATAGGGGCAACACCATTTTCAACATAAGACCGTAATTGCTGTGCATTAATATTTCCTTCCGCCGACACATCGCCACCGGTTTCTATAGAACCACTGACAACAATTTTGCCTTCTTTATCGATAAGTAAAACTTCATTTGCATGTGTACCCGCGCGATGACCCATTAATGTTTCTGAATCTCTAATTTTTTCAAATGCCGCGTAAATTAAATCATCTGACGCACTCAAAATACTTCGCACTGGTAAAACCGTAAAAAGAAGTGTTCCAATTGCTAAAAGTGTAAAATATTTTCTATCTTTAACAATCGACTTTAAGTCTTTCTTTGCTCTTCTCCACGTTCTGTAAAAAATTCCTTGGTGAGCCTCTATCGAAAGATCAAGGTATGATATAAATCGATTAATAAATTTTTCAAAAAGCGTATCACTTTTTATATCAAGATCATCTTGAAGTTGATTTATATTTTTAATGTTATTTTTTACTTCTGGCGGTTTTGGCGGAAGTAGCTTCTCATTTGAAACTACTGTTTCAAATGGCTCAACAAATTCTGCAAAGTGAGTGTCTCCTCCAGAAAACATACTCTGAGCATATACGCCCAACATCTCTTTTTTTGAGGTTCGCTCTACGACCTGCCGAGCTAAATACTTACGAATCGCATCTTTCGTAGTAAACCAATTGCGCCCAATTTTTTTTGATTCAATCTTGCCTTTTCGACAGAGCAAACTAAGATACTCCGCACTATATGGGGTATCTTTTGCAGCCTCTGAAACTAAGATATAATTTTTATTTTTGCCTGTCGCCACAATGTTTATTTTATCCGATATCATATCGGATAACTAAATTTATTGTACGGCAAAGGTTAAAATAGACCTACGCTATATTTGTAAAAATCTCCTGATTCCTGTGGAAAAATATTTCAGCGCTAAAAAGTCGTTTTACTGATCGTTCTGCTAACTCTCTTAAATCTCTTTGCGATACTCAATTTTAAATACTATTTAGCTTTTATAAACATTACTATATCTATATAAAACAATATACAAAAGCTATATAAACTATTCTAAATATTTAATTTTATTAATAGGCCAGATTCTAAAAATTGGCTTACCGATGATATTTTTTATATCTACTAAGCTTTCTTTCGAATCAATGCCTTTATTATCAAGTACAAAAAATTCATGAGCATCAAGACGCCCAATCTTATTTAAACTAAGGGAAACATCCCCGAACAACGATACTTCTTTAATAACCTTTTGATCACCTAAAATTGTTAAAATCCCATCATTTACACTGATAGCTTCTCCTGGCAGTGCTCGTATACGACTTATATGCTTTACTGATAAGAATCTAGGATCGCGATAAACAATGACTTCATTTCTATAATGTAGGCCTTTAAAATACGAAAGCCTACTAACCAGTATAACTTCTCCTTTATTATATAACGGCGTTAAATTATTATCTGGAACTATAAACGGCTGGACAAGAAAAAAATGTATAAAAACAGCAAATACCCCGGCAAACAATACCGCCTTGAAGATATAACGAAGTTTTATAAATAGATCCTCCATCTCTCTATAGTAAAAATAATCCGACTAGTATTGCAAGGCATAGAATAACTACACTAGAATAGAAAAATGTATATTGCTCAAGTGCAACCGATTGCGATACTGCCGAAACAACTTTCTGGCCAACTTTCATATTTCATAAAAGATGCTTTGCCGGCTGGTTCAATCGTTGAAATACTTATTCAAAAAAAGAAACTTCCTGCGCTTATTATCTCCATCGAACCGCTTTCTACTCAAAAAATTAAAATTAAGTCTAATTCTTTTACGCTTAAAAAAATACAACGCGTTATATCGTCAGGTGAATTTTATCACCCAGCACTTCTATCGACTGCCATACGCATAAGCAAGCATAGTCGTGAACCTCTCGGAGCGATCCTAAAAACATTTACTCCTAGTCTCCTACTTTCAAATAATGATACTAACATTCTTCGTACGACCCCCCA
>CAYIZO010000044.1:0-6089 GCA_964368005.1 uncultured Candidatus Saccharibacteria bacterium | reverse complement strand
TCGGTAGGGCAGCATAACACGCTGCATTCGGGGGTTAAACAGAGCATTATCCACCGAGGACAGACTTCCATGACGGCGTTGGTGAACATGTTTATCTACGAGATCGTCCCAACAATCAGCCGAGCGTTTATCATGACGATGGCGATGTGCTGGTTGTCAATCGCAATGGGTTTTATTGTGTTCTCTGCGATTGCGCTGTACGTTTGGCTCACGCTGTGGATGAACCACAAGTTCCACGGTGATCTCAAGAAGCTCGAGAAAATGTGGAATCAAGAGTCAAAGTTTCGAAGCGAGATCATCCAACACATAAGCCACGTGCTCGTAAACGCGCAAGAGAAGAAAGCGCGTGCTGAAGCTGACGCTAAGTACGATGAAACGGTGGCATTTGCCAAGCCCGTCTGGCGTCGGTTTGTGATCTTTGCCTACTTCAAGTCAATGATCATCATTGCGGCGCGAGTAGGGGTCATGGCTCTCGGTGTTCACTACGTCTCTAGTGGTCAGTATACATTCGGTACCATCGTAGTCTTCTGGGCGTGGTCAAACAACGCACTCGACAGCGTTTGGAATGTTGGCAGCTTGCAGCGTCAGATCATCAGGATGTGGACGTCGATTAGGCGTTACTGCGAATTTCTGAACATGGAGAGTGATGTGAAAATCGTCTCCAATCCAGTTGTACTGGATCCAGTTCAGGGACGAATTGAGGTTCGCAATCTCTCGTTCATGTACGAAAGCCGCATGGCTCTCACTTGTGATGAGGACGATGAAGAAGGATTGAGAGGAATCAGAGATTTGCAGCCTGCGGCTTTGAGAGGCGTATCGTTTGTGATAGAACCGGGAGAAACGGTTGCCATCGTGGGTGAATCTGGCTCGGGCAAGACCACGCTGGCAAACATGCTGATTCGAGCGAGCGACCCTACTTCAGGTCAGATCCTGATCGATGGGCAGGACTTGCGCGTTTTGGATCTTTGCAAATTCCGATCGAAGGTTGGTATTGTTGAACAAAACGTGCCACTTTTCGACCGGAGCATGCGGGAGAATATCCTCTACGGTTTGAACGGTAAGGCGAAAGATGTGACCGAAGAGGAGTTGAAGCGTATCGCCGAGATTTCACAGATAAGCCGATTCTCGCATAAACTCGAAAAAGGGTTCGATACTCTTATCGGTGAGCGTGGGGTTAAGCTTTCTGGCGGCGAGCGCCAGCGCGTCGGCATTGCTCGGGCATTGATCAAAGATCCCGCCATCATCATTTTCGATGAAGCAACCAGTAGTTTGGATGCTGCTGTCGAGGCGGAAATTCGTGATGCAATCAATGAAGTGTCGAAAGGGCGAACGACAATCATTATCGCGCATCGATTCTCGACCATTCGATATGCAAACCGCATCATTGTGATGGAAGAGGGCGCGGTAGCTGGCGAGGGAGGGCACGAGGAGCTCTATCGGTCCTGCCAGCCGTATCGTCGGCTTGTCGATCACCAGGTATCTGTAAGCTAAGAAAGGAGAATGGGGGTGTCTAGTCGGTGTGGCTGGACATCCCCTTTATTTTTTGTAATTTTTAAGAGATATAGGCAGCTTATGGTAAACTAAAAAACATGCATGTAAATCCAGAGATATTTAAGGCGTATGATGTTAGGGGGGATTTCCCTGAACAACTGAATGCAAAGGCAGCATATTTAATTGCGCGGGCGTTTGCGGAGTTTACGCGTGGGAATAATCCTGCTCGTGCGCTTAAGTTTATTGTTTCGTCTGATGCTCGGCCGTCGTCTCCAGAGCTTAAAAAAGCTGTTATCGAAGGTCTGCTTGATGAAGGTGCCCAAATTATAGATCTCGGTTTAACAACGACGCCATTTCACTACTATGCGATTGTTAAGGAAGATGCAGATGGTGGCATTATGGTTACCGCATCGCACAATCCGTTTCGGATGAACGGTTTGAAGCTATCAAAAAAAGGGGCAGAGCCGCTTGGTGATGGTATGAGTGTGGTGAAAAGTATTGCTGAACGGGGAATTTTTGACGGCAAAAAACCACATCGAGAAGTTGTTGAAAAATCACTTGTACATGAGTATATTGATTTTTTAATTTCAAAAGTAGATCTTTCAAAAGCAAAAGATTTAAAGATCGTGCTTGATGCTGGTGGGGGCATGGCGACAACTCTTTTACCCAGCTTAATAAAGAGACTGCCGTGCAAGGTTGTATTGGTGAATCATGACTTGGTGTTTGATATTGCCCATGAATCATTAAACCCTTCCAAAGAAGAGCACTTGGCGGCATTGAAAAACGCTGTGATCGAGCAAAATGCTGATTTCGGGGTTGCCTTTGACCCTGATAGTGATAGGTCAGGATTCGTAACGCACAATGCTCGATTTTTTAGAGCAGATTATATAGGATCTTTTTTTGCTCAAGAGTTCGCAAAAAGTGAGCCGGGCGTGCCGGTGATATATGATGTTCGTGCGTCTAGTATGTTTCCTGAATCGATTCGAGCGACAGGCGGAAAGCCGATACTTTCGCGTGTAGGACATCGGTTTATCAAGGAGCTAATGCGAAAAGAAAATGCTCGATTCGCAGCAGAATCATCAGGGCATTTTTATTTTAGAGATTTTTTCTTTTGTGATTCTGATTTTTTGCCAATGCTTTATTTTTTGCAGTTTTTATCACAAACAACCAAGACATCGGATGAAATTCTTGATGCGTTTGATGTGTACCCGTTAAGTGGTGAGTTGAACTTTAAGATTCAAAAGAAAGATGGGTTACTTGAGAATATCGCAGGGCACTTCAAAGATGCGAGAGAGACCCAGTGGGTAGATGGACTTTCAGTTTACTATGATATGTGGTGGGCAAATATTCGCCAATCAAATACCGAGCCGCTTGTTCGTCTCAATGTGGAAGCTCGGACAAAAGAACTTCTTCAAGAAAAAATAGCAGAGCTGAAAACGTTGATTACTTCTTAAAACATTCCGATCTTCTTTTTCGCTTCTACAAGTGTTTTTTGTGCTACTTCACGAGCGCGAAGAGAGCTTTCGCGTAATAGCGTTTCAATTGCTTTTTTGTTTTTTTCGAGTTCTTTGTATTTTTTTTGAATTGGCTCGACGAGCGCGATAAGTGAATTGGCGACAGCTTCTTTAAATTCGCCATAACCTTTACCCATAAAATGCGCTTCGATTTTTTTGATAGGTTCGCCAGTCGTCAAATGCATCAGAAGCATTAAGTTAGTAAGGCCAGGCTTTCCGATGGGATCAAAGACAATATCGCTAAATGAATCGGTAACAGCAGTTTTAATTTTCTTTTGAATGGTCGCAGGTGAGTCGAGCAGGCTTACTTGCGAAGCTTCGCCATGCGATTTTGACATTTTTTTGGTAGGGTCTTGAAGAGATAGAATTTTTAGTTCTTTGCCTAAAAGTCCTTGAGGCTCGGGGAAGAGATTTGCAAATCGAGCATTGAAGCGTCGCGCAATCTCACGAGATAGCTCGAGGTGGGGTAGTTGGTCCCGTCCTACAGGCACAAAACCTGCCTTGTATGCCAAGATATCCGCCGCTTGTAGTACAGGGTAGGCGAGAAGCCCAAGATTCGTTGCTTTTGGGTTTTCGAGCAACATTTCTTTATACACAGGATTAAGCTCAAGCATTGAAATTGGCGTAATCATTCCAAAGAGGGCGGCGAGCTCTATTTGCTCGGGTACTTCTGATTGTATAAACAATGTTACTTTTTCGGGGTCTACGCCTGCGGCGATATAGAGCATTGCGATTTTTATTGTGTTTTCGCGGAGGGATGCGGTATCTTCAAGTGTGGTAAGTGCGTGTACATCGGCGATCATTAGATATGTTTTGTACTTGTCTTGGTATTCAACGACAGGCTTGAGTGCGCCAAAATAATTGCCAATATGTAAATGGCTCGTCGGTCGCATTCCAGTTAAAAGTATTTGTTTAGGCATGTTTAAATTATACATAAGAAAAACTGCCGCTGGAAGCGGCAGTTTTTCAGGTTAAACTTCTATCACTACTGGTATCACCATTGGGCGGCGTTCGGTGCGTTGGTACAAGAATTGGCCGATTTTTTCTCTAAGTTCTTCTTTCACGTACTGGAAGTTTACGGGATGCATGTTTGCGGTAATTTCTTCGATGATTTTTTTGGTGCGTCCGCGCGTTTCGTGAAGTAAGCCACCCGATTCTTTTAAATATACAAATCCACGGCTGATGAGGTCAGGTGAGCCCTTGAGTTTACCTGTTTGCGTATCTACAACAGCAATGATTACAAACATACCGTCTGATGCCATCATTTGTCTGTCACGAAGTACTACTTCCTTAATGTCACCGACGCCAAGCCCGTCGACGAATACATAGTTCGATGGAACCTTTTCTTTTGTCATGACAAATTTATCGCGTGTGAGTTCCATGATCGCACCGTTTTCGGGAATAACAATATTACTTTTCGGAATGCCAAATTTTTCTGCAAGTCGGCCATGGAGTTTTAACATATAGTAATTCCCATGAATTGGCATGAAGAATTTTGGCTTCATGAGCGCCATCATTTGAGTGAGGTCTTCTTCTTGTGCATGACCTCCTGCGTGGATATCCATCATTTGGTAGTGATACACTTCTGCGTCCGCGCGGTAGATAATATCTTTGAGTGATTGTACGGTGCGCTCGTTGCCAGGTACGACTGATGAAGAGAAGACTACTGTGTCGCCCTCTTTGAGTCGTACATAACGGTGTTCTTGTGTTGCGACGCGCATAAGGACTGCACCACCTTCGCCCTGCGCGCCAGTACAAAGGAAAAGCACTTTATTGTCTTCGTAGTCGTTGATGTTTTTAACATCAATCATCACACCTTTTGGTATTTTTAAGTACCCAAGTTCTTGTGCGAGTGCGACATTTGACTTCATCGAGAATCCATCAATCGCAACTTTGCGCTCGTATTTTTCGGCGAGATGGATAAGTTGTTGGAGACGGGAAATGAGTGAAGAAAATGTCGCACAAATAATGCGGCCTTTTGACACTTTGAATATTTCTTCAAGGTTTTCTTCAATATCTCGTTCAGAAATTGAATGGCCTGGTTTCATAGCACCTGTCGAGTCAGAAAGAAGAAGCGCTACTCCCTCGCGACCAATGCGCTCCATTTTTTCATAATCTGCGGGGATGTCTCCGACAGGATGATCGTCAAACTTAAAGTCAGCGGTATGACATACAACACCAACGGGTGTAGTTATAGCTACACCGACTGTGTCAAAAATATTGTGGTTTACGTGGAAAAATTCAACACTAAACACACCGAGTTTTAGTTTTGAATCTTTAGTGATACCTTCTACGTTTAGCGGTGGTAGGTGTTTAAAATCTTGTTGACGCTTGAGAATAATTCCACGCGTGAGTGGCATCGCATAAATTGTTGGAGCCCCTAAATCTGCTGACAAGTAGGGAATTGCACCAATGTGATCAAAGTGCCCGTGCGTAATAATTACTCCGCGAATATTTTTTTTCTTTTCTTTAAGATACGAGACATTAGGAATAACATAATCAATCCCGGGCATGTTTTCTTCAGGAAATTGAAGCCCCATATCGATGATGACGATATCATCACCATATTCAAGAAACGACATATTTCGACCTATTTCTTCGACGCCACCAAGCGGAACAACGCGAAGAACTCCCTTTGCTTGAGGGCCCGGCATTTCGACTTTTGGTTCTGTTGCTTTTCGCGGTCCGCGGAAATGAGACGTTTTATTAAAACGCGCACCTGCAGGTCGCGGAGATTTTGGCGGGCGTGCCGCCAGTGATTTTATTGGTGTCATATCAAATAAAAAACTATTAAATTTCGTTCGAACTTATGTTGAAGGGGGACTTGGTTTTCTTTTCGAAAACTCCGCAGAAAGCCGTTTGGCTTTCTGGTTCAAATCCCTTTGATTCCTAAATTCGTTCCGAATGTGCCGAGGGGGGGATTTGAACCCCCACTCCCTTGCGGGAACTAGCTCCTGAAGCTAGCGTGTCTGCCAATTTCACCACCTCGGCATGCCGCGCCCCTTAAATTGAAGCGGGCCATGCAATATAGTTTTTTACTCTGTCAAAACCATTATATCATTATTTAAACCATTTTGCAAGAGA
>CAYIZO010000043.1:0-6206 GCA_964368005.1 uncultured Candidatus Saccharibacteria bacterium | reverse complement strand
ACTTTGAGCGTTACATTTTTTAAATTATTTTCAGTCGCACCCTCAAGCACAATCCATTGTTTTGGCTTTGTGCTTTTACGATCAGCGTGTGGAGCTTCTACATTTTTTCTACCGGACAAATATTCACCTGTTAAAGTTTTTGCAGTCAAAACTTTTTTGTACGATCCTTCAAATACAACTTCCCCTCCATGCTTGCCTGCACCCACCCCCATATCAATAATCCAATCGGCCTCACTCATTGTTTCTCTGTCGTGCTCGACAACAAGCACTGTGTTCCCTAAATCGCGCAAATGTTTGATAGTTTTAATTAGCATTGAGTGGTCACGCGAATGAAGACCGATTGATGGCTCATCAAGGACATAGATGACACCCGTTAAATGCGAACCGATTTGTGTCGCGAGCCGAACGCGCTGAGCTTCACCTCCCGCAAGCGTCGTTGAAGAACGCGAAAGCGTCATATACTCAAGGCCTACATTCATTAAAAAATCGAGACGACGAATAATTTCCTTGAGCACAAGCTGGATTTCAGCAGGACCTTTTTTAAGGAATGATCTAAAAAATACAAGCGCATCAGCGATCGACATATCAGCAACTTCAGCTATACCCCGCCCATCGATCGTAACTGCAAGAGCCTCCGGCTTCAGCCTGCGCCCACTACACACATCGCACGATCGTACAACCATATATTTCTCGATCTCACCTCGAGTCCACTCAGAATCAGTTTCCTTCCACCTCCGCTTCAAGTGCGGAACAACTCCTTCAAACTTTTCTCCGTCTCCATTGAGTAAAATATCAATAATCTTTTTTGGCAGCTCTTTTGCTGGTTTATCAAGTGCAAAATTATGACGACTGGCTAAATCTTCAAGCATCCACCAATACCACGATTGCCGACCAACTTTATGCGATGAGCGTGCCCATGGCTGAAGTGCTCCCTCAAGAAGCGACAAATTCATATTTGGGATCACGAGGCGTGCATCAACTTCTTGCGTTGAACCGAGCCCTGTACACGCTGCACACGCGCCATACGGGCTATTAAATGAAAACGCGCGCGGCTCAAGATCATATAAAGAAACGCCACACGATGCGCACGCGAGGTGTTCAGAAAATAAAATATCCTCAAGGGTATTATTCACTACAATAAAACCCTTTCCTATTTTGATAGCAGTTTCGAGTGAATCGCGAAGACGCGATTTGTCGAGATCTTTATCAATCACAAGTCGGTCAATGACGACTTCAATAGTATGCTTCTTTTTTGGATCAAGATTTATATCACGACCTTCTTCAATGCGCATCACTTCACCATCAAGTCGCACGCGTAAAAATCCACCGCGCTCAATTTCACCAAAAACAGATTTATGCTCACCTTTTTTACCTCGAATAACTGGCGCGAGTAATAACAAGTGTGTACCTGGCTCCATACCTACTACTCGCTTTACCATCTCATCGACAGTTTGGCGTTTTACTGGCCTATTACAATTTGGACAATGAGGAATGCCAGCGCGTGAATACAAAAGTCGCAAATAATCATAAATCTCTGTAATTGTACCTACAGTACTGCGAGGATTTTTTGAAATACTTTTTTGATCAATCGCAATCGCAGGCGATAAGCCCTCGATAGATTCTACATCCGGCTTTTCTTTTACTCCTAAAAATTGTCGAGCATAGCTTGAAAGAGATTCGACAAAGCGTCGTTCGGCTTCAGCATAAATAGTATCGAAAGCAAGCGACGATTTACCAGATCCAGAAAGACCTGTAATTACTACGAGAGAATTTTTTGGAATATCAAGATCAACATTCTTGAGGTTATGTACCCGCGCACCGCGAATTTTAATAAATGATCCCTCTTTTTTCATATCTTGAAATTCTCAAAAGCCACAAGTACAACATCGTAACTCAAATTTTTACAAAAATCAAGTCTAGACCAATTCAAAAGGGGCAAGCAATTCAGATGATTTTAGTCATCTTTCATGCTTGCCCCTAAGCCCCCTTGTGGGGCGCTACTTCAACCGGGATCGTGATGCTTCACGAGACCCTCCTTATTGGTTACGAGGATGTGCGGATCTAGTCCGCGCTGTTTCTCGCGTCTTTACGCGAGAGCGTTGCCACGAGCCGCCCTTCGGCGCCGGTGACAGTTCTCATGTAGAACTGAATCTTGTCACCCTTCTCTTGGCACCAGTGCTCAACACCAAAATATCGGCACGGATACATCCCGCGCTCCCACGGCTCGCTCGCCCCCCTGAGACTCATCACTACAATGAGTCCAACGGTAAAAATGGCGAGAGCCATAGCTGTAAAGTTAATTCTCATAAGCATCCTCCCCCGTTTCTCGAATTTCAAATTGCTTTAAATAAATTATACACTATTATAATATTATGTCAAGTACTGCGCTCTCCGCCCAAGAATCTACCTGAAAATGGAAAAGGGCGGGAAGATTGAATCTTCCCGCCCTTATTACCCTCGTTGGGGTGTTGTTTAGTCTTTTGATCGATCTTTCGGACCGATCCTAGTTACCCGTCACACGGGCGTAATGTCGCGATCTTCTCTCCCGTCGCGAATGGTTTCCTCGGATAGCCGTTCAGACCAGAGTCTCGAACTCTGCGATTGGCGTTCGTTCTGGGTTCACTTCAGGCCGCGCCGGCGCCGACGATGGTGGTGTGATGCAGACTGACGTCGATGATGCAGTGATTCGAAAAAAGGCTCTGGTACAGCGCGTTCGGGGGACTCTTCATGTGAACCTCCTACGGTTTCGACGATCATTCGTAGCCCTATTGCCACGATTTTACTACTATAGCATGTAGAAATTATTTGTCAATAGCCTGTCTATGCTATACTGAAAAAGCCTTTATGGACATAAAGAAAGCCGTAAAAAACGCCCCATCAACCCCGGGAGTTTACATATTTAGAAATAAAAAACGCCGTATCTTATATATAGGAAAGGCGGCAAATCTTCGTGCACGATTACGTTCATATGCAAACCCCGGATGGAAAGAACAGATGCTGCTCGTTGCCTCAAGCGTAGAATGGGAAGAACTCAACTCCGACATCGAAGCCCTTATCCGCGAGTCAGAACTTGTTAAAAAACATAAGCCTCATTTCAATATATTACTACGTGATGATAAAAATTATTTCTTTGTTGCATTCACAAAAGATTTTTTTCCTCATATTTATCTTACTCACCAGCCGACAAGTGATAATAAAACGACTTATATAGGCCCATTCACCGATGGCGAATCGATAAAACGCGTACTTCGCCTGTTACGTCGTGCATTCCCCTACTGCACTTGCCCAACTCATACTCGTCACAAACGAAAATGTGTAAATGCTGAAATCGGCAAATGCCTTGGCTTTTGTTGCGCAGATATACCCTACTCAAAACAAGCCCGTCTAGACTACCGGGCAAACGTCACTGCGATCAAAAAAGTTTTATCTGGAAAAACAAAAATACTCGAGCGAAATTTACTCAAAAAAATGTCGGCGTTTGCACGCGCAAAAAAATACGAGCACGCTGCAACTTTGCGTGATCAAATCGCAAGTCTAAATCGAATTTTTCAACACAGCCCATACCTTAAAAAAGATATCTCTGAAGACCGCGAAAAAGCACTTAATACTCTGAAAGACCTTTTGCATCTCACTAAAATACCGTCTCGAATTGAGTGCTATGATATTTCGCATCATCAAGGTGATACATCGGTAGCTTCAATGGTTGTTTTTGAAAATGGAATTCCCCAGAAAAACGAATATCGCAAATTTATTATGCGCTCAGTCATAGGCATTAACGACCCTGCAATGATGCACGAGGTTCTCGCGCGCCGAATGCGCCACGACGAATGGCAACTACCTGACCTTATTATTGTCGATGGAGGTAAAACACAACTCGGTGCCGCTCGTCTCGCAATTCGCGAACGCATACCGGTCGCGTCAATCGCCAAACGCGAAGAAGAACTCCATGTTCCTAGGATTAAAATGCCATTTAAGCTTAAATCGCTACCGTCGCCACTTCTTCATATGATCACTCATCTTCGTGATGAAGCGCATCGTTTTGCTATATCATTTCATCGCAAACGACGACGCCGCCTTGTCGTACATAAAAAAGGTTTGAAGGGCGAGACAGGCCGGCTTGTCACAAAGCGTTAAATCTTCTACACTTTAGAAATGCGGCAAATCATACCGTACGCACAAATTGTACTTTCTGTCCTATTAATCGGTGCTATTTTATTGCAACAGCGTGGATCCTCACTCGGGAGTTCTTTTGGAGGATCTTCTGCAAGCTATAGTTCACGAAGAGGAATGGAAAAGACTCTATTTATCGCGACTATCGTACTCGGCGTTCTTTTCTTCGCTGTAGCCGTCGCCGCACTCGTCACTCGCCAAGGCTAACTCAAGCTTTCGAAAAAATCGAAGGCGTATTCATTGTTTATGTCATATTCGTTGCCAACACGTAAAGAATGGGAAATGATTTTTGATAATCTTTCGAAACGCGAAAAGATTATATTCATTTCGTTTTTTCTTTGCGCATGGGCTATAGGAACACTTATCCTTATCAGAATAGACAGATACCACTCAACCGAACTCCCCGCTGATGGCGGTACACTCACTGAAGGAGTTACCGGCGTGCCACGATTTATCAATCCTCTCCTCGCACTGTCAGATGCAGATCGTGATCTTACACGCATCATTTACTCCAGCCTTATGAAAGCTGACGGCAAGGGAGGCCTGACTCCTCAGCTCGCTGATCGTTATGAGATATCTGAAGATGGTCTTCAATATACTTTTCATCTTCGTGAAAAACTTTTTTGGCACGACAATCAACGCCTTACTTCTGCTGACATCGCTTTTACTATCACACAGGCAAAAAATCCTTCGATCCGCAGTTCGCGACTTGCAAACTGGGAAGGCGTAACGCTTGAAACTCCTGATGAAAAAACTGTCGTCTTCCACCTCAAAAAACCATACGCTCCGTTCTTAGAAAGTACTACCATCGGCATAATGCCAAAACATCTTTGGGGGACCTTAAGCCCTGAAGAATTTAATCTTTCAAATCTCAATACTCACCCAATTGGCTCAGGTCCATACCAAATAGAATCCGTGGTTAAAAACACTACGGGCAGCATTACTTCTTACACGCTTTCTCGATTTAACAATTATGCAACAGGGCGCGCTCATATCAAAAATTTTGTATTTAAATTCTATCCAACAGAAAAAGAACTTGCGAATGCTCTTACAAATGGAGACGTAGATCTAGCAAACATCGAAATAAGCACTCCGTTAAGATCAAAATCTTTACAAGAAATTCAACTCCCTCGCATTGTCGGTATATTTTTTAACCAAGACAATTTTACACCACTCAAAGACCCCGCATTACGAGATGCTCTCTCATTAGCTGCTGACCGTGATCGTATTATTCGAGAAGCGACTAACAGCCATGCTCGACCTACAAGTTTACCTACACCTCCCGGCACAACAGGCTACGACGAATCACTTGAGCACACTGTATTTGATATTGACAATGCGCGCGCAATACTTACAAAAGCAGGATACGTCGACTCAAACGGAAACGGTACTGTTGATAAAAAACTAAAAAAGAATGATAAAGATCCGGCAGAAATTCACTTTACTCTTGCAACACTTAACACTCCTGAGCTCATAAAAACGGCTGAAATCTTGCGCTCGGTCTGGAAAGAGATTGGAGTAGAATTAAACATTCAACCGTACGAACAAGGCGACCTCGAGCAAAATATAATTCGCCCACGAAACTATGATGCGCTTTTATTTGGACAAGCGGTTGGCTATTTCCCAGATCCATTTGCATTTTGGCACACCTCTCAACGCACTCACCCTGGGCTCAATCTAGCTCTCTACGCAAACACGAAGGTAGACAAAGCTCTCGAAGACGCTCGCATAACGACTGACGCTGAAAAACGAAAAGAATTATACAAAACCTTTTTAACAGAATACATTAAAGATGCCCCCGCTATAATTCTCTATAGCCCTTCGTACCTCTATATAACTCCTGCGAATCTTAAGGGTACAAACCTACAGAATATTCCCTTTCCACAAGAACGCTTTAGCTCAATCGAAACATGGTATACCAACACAAGCCGAGTATGGAATATCTTCGTTAAAAATTAACAGCCCTTTGCAATTTTTATAAAAAAGAGTTATAATTGACCCAACGCGTTAAAGCACTCTCTTTTTTAAACATCGTC
>CAYIZO010000042.1:1355-6219 GCA_964368005.1 uncultured Candidatus Saccharibacteria bacterium | reverse complement strand
GGCGCAATAATCGTACAGCAATCGAGAGCATTACAACCGAGTGAATCGTGAACCAACAAACGTAAATAGAGGGAATGGAGAATAAAGAGGCATGTGTATATATTAGGTCGCTTTCTCTGAATGTGGAATAGCGTATGCAAAAATAGCATATGCGATCATTAACGACGCAATTGGGCCAACGCTATGAGTGATGAGATATACGCCCGGGGTAGAAGATGTCCAATATACAGTACTAATAGCCTCGAGTATGCACGCAAACCCCAAAATAAGAGCTCGTCGCTTTATAAAAAGAGTGCTTAAAAAAGCATTATAAAAAAAGAAGAGGCCTATAACAACACTACTAATAATACCCGCTGATTGGCTTTGCCCAATGAGTGCTGGAAACGCGGGGTGTACATAACTTGCTTGAAATGGTACCGCACGAAATTGCTCAAGCGTACTTATAAATAAATAGATATTTAAAACTGATCCGATAATAAAATACAACGGCAAAAATTTGCGTGAATGTTCCCAAAAATATACCAGCGCACCGACAAAAGATAAAACTGCAAATGGCACAATAATACTTGCATTGAAAAGAAATATATTTGACTTTGCAAGCGAATTTGGAAAAAGAAAAAATAATACAAGAATGATAGTAAAATTGACTCCATCAAGAAATGAACCCACGCCCATAAGGAAAAAAGTTTTATCATTCCATCGCTTTAAAAAGCGAATTCCAATTGCATAAAAAACTAACGCGTGGATCGCAAACCCAATAAAGGTGAACAGTGGAAATGGTGGGTATGGCGACATTTATTTTCGCACAAATCTAAATAAATTCATCTTGCCTACTTTAATAAGGTCGCCTGGTTTTATTTCATCATCGAGAGATGTGAGTATTTTTTGTCCATCTTCTCCATCAAGCCGTCGAACGCCTCCTTGTTTTATTAGGATGCGGATAGAAGATTTGGAGTGCGTTGCCTCAAATGCATCTGTAAGCGCGTCAAATACAAAAACTGGAAATTTCGTAAAAATTTGTTTTTCATCAGATGTCGTATATTCCTGCTTTGAGAACTTTCGCTCAAACTCAGCACGCGCCTTTTGAGAATCTTTTTTGCTATGCAAAAGAGCGACTATGAGCATCGCCAATTCTTTTTTTGCATCAAATGGATGCTGCTTTATAAATTGTTTTAGTTCAGAGACCTCGTGCTCATAAATATCCGCAAAACTTATATAGTATGAGAGTATGAGCGAGTCAGGAATTGACATAACAAGACCGAACTGATCTTCAGCAGATGATTCAAGTGCAATAAAATTATTAAAACTTTTTGACATTTTGCGCCCATCACCTGCAGTTCCTTCAATTAACGGCGTGGTAAGAACAACTTCGGAGGCAAGTCCTTCAACCTCCATTACTTCACGAGCTTGCATCATATTAAGTAATTGATCAATGCCACCAATCTCAATATCCGTCTTTAACTGTACTGAATCAATCGCCATAAGAGACGCGTATGCAGCTTCGCGCAGGGTTACACCAGCTTCTGTTTTTGATCGTTCACGAAAATCATCACGCTGCGCTACCGCAGAAAAATTAATTGCTCCTACAATTCGTAAATATTCACTTAACGACATCCGAGAAAGCCATTTCGAATTTTTATGAACTTTCGCTTTTTTAAGATCAATAAAAGGCGCTATCTGTTTTGTATATGTTTTTATATTTTTCTGTATGTCTTTTGAAGAAAGTTGTGCACGCTTATCCCCTCGACCGGATGGGTCTCCAATCTGACCGGTAAAATCTCCTATTATAAAATGAATCTCATGCCCTCTTCTCTGAAAGAGTCTTAAGAGCATCAATGGGACTGCGTGCCCCAAATGGAGCTGTGCGCCTGTCGCATCTATCCCGAGCTTTACTTTTAACTTCTTGTCACTCGACAACAAATGCTCAAGCTCACTTTGAGTTATTATCTGTTTACATTTTGGCAATACGAGCGCAAGAAAATCATCTTGAGAAATCTTGGTAAGCGCTCCCCCAACCCTTTCGAAAAATCGAGAAAACCACGGAGTATCCATACCTCCTATACTAGCTTACTCTAGAAAAAATTAAAATTATCGAGTGATAGAAATTGAAGTTTGATTTTCAGACTCACACGAGCCAACTGTTACAGAATTGTTTGCATTGAGTTGGATATAATATCCGCTTACATTATTGGACCAATTACCTTCTCCATTTGGACTTATTGGCACCGCACCTAAGTACCCTCTACTCTGCAACTGCGATATATCAGCACATTTTGATAAAGCCATCGAAACGTCGCAAGACACATTACATAATGTTGACGGTGTAGTTGAACCATTTGTTAGCATATACGGCGTACCAGTTGCTACTGAAGCAAGGGCCCGCACACCGTAAGTATAGCGGCCTCCTTTATCTACCTGAGCTACACGAACAGCGCTCAAGATGGCGCTTACATCAGCAAACCTCCGAGAATCACGCGCGTCACGAAAACGAGTTAGCGGATCAAGCGCCACAAATACAACGCCCGCCAAAATCGCGATAATAGCGATTACGATTAAAAGCTCGATCAACGTAAACCCTCCCTGCTTAGAATATTTTTGTGACATGATTTTAGAGTTATTGATAACTTACCTTTCATTATATCATTTTGCTTAAAAAAAAGTTATCCACAAGCAGCGCTCAACGCCAAGGGAACATTTTAGCAAAAGGATGCCCTTGGTGCGCCGCCTCAAAAACAGGATCGTCGTTATAAAAATGTCCAAGTGCCAGCCCGACCGCTTCTATATACAACAAACTATCATTTTTAACATTAACTACTTTTGGAAAAGTATCCTTGAATGCTGGACTCCCAATCTTTACAGGAATTTGTAAATTTAACGCCAAATATTCAACAAGTCCCGGCATACGAGCAGAACCACCAACACATACTAACTCACTAGCGCGCATGCCCGAGACACCATAACTATTACTATTGGCTAACTTACATTCTGCAACAATCGGTTCAAACGCCTTTATCAACGGCAATAAAATATCTTCACTCGTATGCATAAAACCTCGTTTTCGCTTACGATCTTCTGCATCTTCAACGCTTGATTTAATATCTTTCGCAATCGCTTGAGTTAGACTCTCTCCACCAACAGGTATCGAGTGGGAATAAAAAAGACCAGTATGCCCAATAACCGAAATGGTTGATGTGACTGCGCCAATATCAAGTACCATAGCCATAGCGCCCTCTTGAGGGCGCCCACCAAAAAGTCCCCTCGCTACCGCAAACGTTTCAATATCAATCTCAGCGACAAAAATACCGCACGACAAAAAAAACGACTGCCACTGCTCAATAACTGCTTTCGAGGCAGCGACAATCATTACACTCACAAAATTACCACTGTCTTCCACTATGCGATATGCGTATATCAAATCTGCTGCATCAATCGGAATAGCCCGCCGTACTTCTTGAATAATATATGCGTTTCGCTCTCGCTTTTCGTGTTTCGGAAGTTTTGCAAAATGAATATAAACCTTACTTTCAGGAAGACCGTATACGACAGCTCTTGCCGCTGTTGGCGTTATCATGGCAATTTCAAAAACTTTCTTAACGAGCCGCGCAAGTTCAATAGTATCTTTAATAACACCCCTTTCAACAATACCGGAACGCAGCTCGACACGACCAATTTTTTGAACGCTATAACCTGAGCCTTGCCTCGCAAGCTCAACAACCTCAATACTATGATCAGCGATATCGATACCTATCGATGTTTCTTGAAATATATTAAACATAAAGATCAACTACTAAGCTCTTGCCAAGAATTTACGACAAGACTACGATTTACCGAAGTAAGTGTTATAGTCGCTTGAATTTTTTTATTATACAAATCAATCGTTGAACCAAAAACAGTAACCGTACGACTCGCGCCCCCTCCAGTTATAGATATTGTACACGATCCATCTGTCGTTGTGATGATGCCGCCCACATATGCATTATCAATTCGTAAATGCTCAAGAGCTTCTTCCATGCATCCATCAGCCAATGAAAATGCCTCCCCCCCGCGAGAAGCTGTATATCCGCTATCAGCCTCTCCAACGCCCAAAATCGCAGATCCCAGCGCCATAATAAGCGCCGCGGCACTTATTACTACAACGACTATGAGTATTGCTACCCCTTTATTTTGTTTTTTAGTATTATACTTATTCATTGTCGTACGCTTGCAGCCAAACTACCACTCCACGAATAAGAATAATCCGTAGATACCGCATTAATATATCGAACCGTAAGATCAATTCTGACATGCTCCCTCTCTCCGCTTTGAGTTAAGTTTGTAAAAAATAAATTTGATACTTGCGTCTCATTGTCCGTAAGATACACCGACACGCCGGCACCTTCAGTAATCTGCAAACGTCCGTCATTCGCACTTAAATTAATTATCGTTGGATTTTTTAGCGGATCTGCCATTTGCAACGACAATACCCCAGGGTCAACACCAAAGACAGACCCACTTATATTAATACCTTGTGCCGCATGAATTTTTTGCATAATAATATCGAGCGTCATTCGGGCGTTTGCTTGTACATTTTGACTTATATATGTTTTCGTCCGCGCCGATGTCATTGAAAGAGCAAACGATACAAGACCAACAACCATCACGCTCAAAATGCCTATATAAATAATGAGTTCAACTAGCGTAAATCCTTTTTTATACTTCATATTATTTATAATTTAATCTAAACTTTTCTAGAACAGCAGAATCAACACCATCACCAGTAAGTGTTGCTCGATATTGAAACCATGTATTGCCATTGTGACTCGTACCAAGCAATTGCCCAAAATGATTCGTAAAAATAGTTATATCCCACGGAGCTACTGCAAGA
>CAYIZO010000042.1:0-1345 GCA_964368005.1 uncultured Candidatus Saccharibacteria bacterium | reverse complement strand
CGACGCTCTTCCGATCTCATGGGGCTACTGTAAGAGCTGCCGAAGAAGCCGCACTCCTCACTTCAACTGAAACCGCGCAAAGAACACATGCTGGATTTGTCTTGCTCTCTGACCACTCAATCGCTTGCAACGCTCGTGCGCCAATGATTTGCAAAGCGTTTGAAATATATGTACCTGAAGTGGCGAGAGCTCGCCAATAGGCAAAGACAAATCCTCCACCAGTTGAGCGTGCAAGCGAATTTTCAAGCACCACGCCACCATCCGCATTAGTCCACGAAAAAGCCGGAACAGAAGTCATCGCAAGCCTCTTTGCATAAAGGTCTTCAGCGCTATCAGCGATGGTAAACATTAGCCTACTTAGGTTAAACGGATCAGTTTGTATATCGTACCAACGATGTGGTGTAGCAAAACTGGGAGTAGGATTAAAATCACTCTGAAGAGCAAAACTCGTACCGTTCCAAACATACCAACTAACGTTCGTTGCCGAAGCATCATTGTATAAAACAATACCACGCGATGTCGCGCCCTCTTTGAGCCAGCCCGCTGCAACATGCTTGCCATTTGCTACAGGAGTTGCAGTAGTTATATCAAGATTCGCAGAAGAGGTCCAAGATGATCCATTCCAGTACGCAGCAGAGAGATCATTTGCATTGGTACTATTATTACCATCATCCATCGCTGCCATTATAATTTCATTTGTAGTAGGGTGAGCGGCAATATCAATACTTGTAGAAGAATCCGCTACGATCGGCATTGAATTAGCACCAGACCATGAACCAGTATGTCGCGCGTATCTCATACAGTTACCGACAGAGCACGCCGTACCACGCGTTAAAACGCCCCACACTACCATAATATTACCGCTCACACTTTCGAATGTGAGATCAAACGATAATGCATCAAGCGCTCCTGATGTGACTGAAACACTCTCGAGATTTGTCTCTAAAGCACTCGCAGGCTCACTCTCCCACGCAGTACCGTTCCAAACCATCGCCGACAAGTCACGATTCCCATCGCCCAATACGAGTCCCACTCTCTGTGATGATGTAATCGGATCCCCCTCCATACGAACCCACTGCACAACACCACTAGTCCTCACTGGATTTAAGAATATAGACCCACTCCAAGATCCAGATCCACAATTTGCTGAGCCCGGCTTAGTTCTATACTCAAGCTCATTTGTTGTAGCATTGCCTGTCGCATAGACAATCATTGCATCGCCCGTGCTTGTTTCGTATGAAATATCAAAACGCCTCGTAGTGCCGCTTCCTCCAACCACATCACTCCATTCATTTGACCATGTAGTACCATCAAAACAGATCACTCGCAAAGTACCCGTAGAATC
>CAYIZO010000041.1:0-6322 GCA_964368005.1 uncultured Candidatus Saccharibacteria bacterium | reverse complement strand
ACTCCGCCAAAGAAAAACTTGAAATTGTCATTAATGCGGCGCCGCCGCCTTTCCGGATTCTCGCGGGGGGACTTCTTCGCCCCGAGCTTGTCGAGGGGCGAAAGCGGTTCGGACTAATTCAAGTATCCTGCACCGAATATCTTTAAGGTATAATTTCTTTATGCCTCCAAATGAAAATAAGCAGTTTCTTGAGAAGCTCATGACTCTCGCCGAGAAGGATAATGCTATTTTACAATCTCTTCGAACTCGCATGAGGTGGGGGAAGCTTTGGACTTTTTTCAAGGTGCTTGTAATTGTCGGAGCCTTCTTTTTTTCTTACTACCAGCTTGGGCCCTATTTTCCTCAAATAAAGGCTATCGGTACTCAAGTATATAATCTCATTTTTCCTGCAGAAGCCTCTTCACAAAAAACAGAGACTCCTGCTGTTTTAGAGGCAAAAAATCTAAAAGTTACTCCTGTGCCTGAAGCCGTTCCTAAAGTTATCGACGATAGGTAAAGAAAAGAGCGGCAAGGGGGAATTTGTTGCTGTTGACAATATCTTTATATATGATTTAATTCTATTCAGAAATAGTAATTGAGAATCTAGGATTTTCAATTGTATAGTTTTGCAAAAAAGAAGAGGAGAATAATGTAGTGAACAATGAAACGGAAATAGTTTCATACACGGACTATTCCGTGGAGTCGGGCCTCTTGTTTGGCATTTCCAGAGATCTCTCTCCCCATCTCTTAAGGGGGGCTATACTGGAAGAGATCGGGGGTGTCTCGCAGGGGTTCGAGAGGCTTCTTTTAGGAATTCTCCCACTTGAGGTTAACCAAGGGGAGAGATTGAAGGAAAATGTATGGAGGTTTCGACTTTCTCACCTTTCGAGGAACCTCACTTCTGCGGAGCTTGAGCTCTTCAGGAGGTATCTCGAGACGCTTGTCGAAGCAGTCTCAAGGAATTTGGGGCTCAAGATCACAAATGGCGGTCTCCGCGTGGTCAAATCAACGATAGATGTCCGCAAAGGCCTCAGATTCAAAAAAGAGAATGAAGAGTGAAGGAGGGGAGTTTCATCCACTTCCCAAAAACCCCCGCCACAGGCGGGGGTTTAACATTTTTAGGTTTTTGGGGCTCGCTTTCCTTACCTCCTTCTTTTTGGTAGCCTTCTTCTTAGTCCGAATCTTTATAAGGGGTGTGAAATGAAGAAAGTCGCTAGAGATTCTCGCTTGCTTCAAAAAGAGGGTTTCATAACTCTCGTGGGGGCCTGCCGTGAGATAATCCTCCTCCTTCTTCAAAAGGAAGGGGAAAAACCAAGGTTTTTTGAACGACAAAAAATGGAATTCTGGAAACATTCTATCAAGACTCTCCTTGCCGAATTCAAAAAGACTGCCGAAGACGCAAGGCGTCTTCGGCAAGAAATTGAAATGAGTGGAGGAGTGAACAGTGCAGACCGTACGAACATAGACGACAGTGTCATTGTGGTTTTGAAAGATATGCACCAGAAACTCGAGGAACGGTACCAAAAGACAGTACATTCGAAAAGAAAAACCAAAGAGATGCTCTTGAAATTTCAGGTTCACCTTTTCTCCATTCTTGCTATCGTCAGGGGTATTTTTCGGGTACCCGAATCTGAAACAACCCCATGGAAATAGCTTCCGCTTTCGTCCGCTCGCCTTCGTCAGAAGGCGAGCGGATTTTCCTTTTGAGAGAAATTTTTCCTGTGGTATTCTTCTTTTATGCCTCCTATGGACCGACATCTCTTCGACAAGCTTCTTGAAGTTACCGAAGAGAACAACCGAATACTTAAAAGTCTTCGAAGTAGCGCCCGCTGGTCTACTTTTTGGACAGTGATTAAGCTCATTGTCTTTATCGGCCCGGTTGTCGTTGCCTATTTCTATCTTGCCCCGTACTGGGGAGTGATAAAGCAAAGTACTCTCGATATGTTCTCCGCTCTTGAGACCCTCCAAAGTTTAAGTGGACAAGGGACTTCGACTCCGCCAATGAACATTGATTGGAGCCAAATAGATTTGAAAAAAATACTAGAGAAATTGTAATCAAAACCCCTCTGCCTCAAGCAGAGGGGTTTTGATGTGGTGTGCGTCTTTACGACTTCGCTCGAACTTACTTTATCAAAAATTCTTGAAGTTTGAAAGTTCAGTGGGCTATCTCCATTCCGCCACGACCCAGCATCCGCTCCACGACACGCTAGAGGGCGTGTACTTTCGCTTCTGCTGTGTCGCTCCGCCCATCACCTCACCACTTCCCATATCTCTCTTGTTTCGCGCATGATTTCTTTTTCGGAATGGGTGGTGAGGTGATGGGCGGGTTTCTCCTTGATGGGAGAAACTGGCGGAATTCACTCGGTGGTAATTTCTTTATTCGTGGTGTAAAAAATTGACGAGCCAGAGCGAATCTGTTTTGCGGGAGGATGGTTTCGCTCTGGCTCGGCTCAATTCTTGTTTGGCGGAGTTTTCCCCGCGCAGGAGGGTGCGGGAGGAATACGCGGGGGTTTTGGCTTTAGATATTTAATTAAGTAAATTAAAGTCTACTCCAGATGTTTTTTTGATCTTCGTTATCTATAAATATTTTTGCCCAAATCTCCAAATTGATAAGTATCCATAGTATTTCAGAATTATTTTTCTTCTCAGTTAAATGTTCAGTAATGAGTTTGGATATGTGTTTATAATTAAGATAATGTCTTTTAATCTTCGGATTTGTAAAAAGGGTAAGATATTTTCCAAATCCGTTTTGATCTTTCAACCAATCGCTGATAGGAAGTCCGAAGCCACATTTCTTCCTATACACTATTTCTCTCGGTAAATATTTATTCGCAATTTTTTTTAGCAAAACTTTTGTCTCTACAGAGGTTACCTTGTCTTTATCCGCCAAACTAAGGGCAGATGATACCAATCGTGAATCTAGGAATGGGAAACGATTTTCTAAGTTCGAGGCCATTCCCATTTTATCTTGTCTTAAAAGCAGTGAGGGTAAAAAAGTTTTTGTATCGTAAATTGAGAGTTTATAAGCGGATGTGTACTTATTTAGTTTTTTTACCAATGATTTTCTTTCCGACAGATTCTCTTTTTTAGAAATATTAATTACGGATCTAATTTGTTTTGGCGTACAAAAACTATTTGAAAACAGTAGGTTATTAGAAGTAATTTTTTGTTTAATTAGTCTGCTGTATCTTAAATACCCTCCAAAAATTTCATCAGCTCCTTCTCCGCTTAGAAGTACTTTGACATATTTTCTGGCTTTTTTTGCAAGAATCATTATTGGTATTGTGTTTGGATAACTAACCGGTTCATCAAGATGATAAGTTGCAATTGGAAGAAGTTTACAAAATTCCTGTTGTGTAAAAATAATTTTATGATGTCTTGTTTTGATTAAGCTTGAGATTAAACGAGAATATTTAAATTCGTTCCAATTCGAATCTAAAAGCCCCATTGAAAACGAGTGAATGTTCTTTTGCTTGAGTTGTTTTGAGGCAAGTATGCTAATTAGACTAGAATCAACCCCACCACTTAATTGTAGGCCGATAGGCACATCTGATAGGAGATGCTCATAAACGCTTTCATGAAGTAATTTATCGATGTTTTTAATTGGCTGCATTTTTATTTTATATGTAGATATTTTAATCATATCTTGTCGCGTACTGTACGTTAGAATTTCCCATGGGAGAAGTTTCTTTATACCCTTAAATATTGTCTCATCAGAATTAGCAATATTTCTGAAAATTCCATACTCTAAAAAACGATCTTCATTAACTAATATTTCAAAATTTGGAAGTAACGAAAATATTTTAGCTTCTGACGACCAAGCAAACCAGTCTGGTGTATCTAAATAGTATAGAGGTTTAATGCCAAATTGATCCATGGCTAAAGTAATATTATCGTCTTTAATATTATATAAACTGGTCGCAAACATTCCTCTCAGTAATTCAAAAGATTTATTACCAAATTCTTCATAGGCGTGTACTAATGTCTCCGTGTCTGATATAGATTGGTATTTTTTATTTTTTATAATTTTGCGGAGTTCTATATGGTTAAATATCTCACCGTTATATGATATAACAAACGTCTTTTTCTTATTAAAGAAAGGCTGACTGGCTTTTTTTGAAGTATCAATAATGGCAAGTCTGTTGTGTCCAATTACTATATTATTAATACAACAAAGACCAGAACTATCTCTTCCTCTGTACTCGATTCTTTGAAGCATTTTTCTACCAATTTGTTTCCTTTCTTTTGCAGAAAGAATATTTTTCTTATCGATAAATCCAATAATTCCACACATATTATTTTTTCTTTATATAAGGTAATACTGCCGTTACCATTTCTTTTTCAAGATCTGGTGTTTCAAATACTCGCTCCCATATATTATTTATCTGCGTATAGTAGAATTTTGATTTTTCGAAAGTATGCTGGCCAAGACATAGACATTGAAATTCAAATAGGTAGAAGGCTCCATTTTTATGACCTATATCAAGGGACATAAACGGTGTATTGAATTGCATATACACAATCTTGGCATAATCTAAAAGACCTTTAGGTAACTCAATTTCAAAATTTAATTACCACTCCCGCTTGCTCTAAAATCATTATCTCTGTTTCCTCTAAAAACTACATAATATTTTTCACCATACACGATGACCCTAAAATCACCATCAAGTCCATCTATAAAGTTTTGAACAATAAATTTATGTCTATTGTTAGACATAGACGTAAATGGTTTTCCAGTTTTGAGTTTTGAAATAAATAATTTTAGGTTATCAAAGGTAAAAGTTTTTGATATATTGTATGGATATTTTCTTTTATCTTGACTATTAGCCAAAAGCTTAATTCCGGAACTTCTTGTACCCAATCCTGGTTTTAAAACATAGGTATCAGGTGAAGCGGGGAAATTACTTTTTGCATATTCTTCGTAAGCACCAAATCCTTTTGATAAAATATTTTTTATCTCCGAAATAGGAAGTATATCTCGAAGTAATTCCATAAAAACTTTATTGTGATGTGCTCTAAAATAGCGGAAATCTGGTATCAGTTTTGCCCCTTGAATATAAAGGGCCATCAAAACATCCTCAATATAGTCTTTATAAAATAGATTTGGATCTTCCGATGACTGATAAAGTATCCACGCATCTTTGTAATCTTCTTTTCTAAAATCTATTTCAAAAAAGTGCTTAGTTATCAATTCGTAGTCATTGTCTTTGAAGTATTTTTTAAGTTTTTCTACATCAACACATGCTCCACGATATCTTGTCGAGAAATAGAATTGGTCTCTATAGTCAAGCAAAATAAATACGCGTTTATCCATACAGCTTATTTATATTTTTTGCTTCCTCTAAGAAAAGAAGATCTCTGATAATATTGAAACCTGTATTATAAAATGTAACTTTACCAGACTCGAGCTCTAGTTTTTGTTTTTTGAATATATTAAGAGCTTCTTCTAGGGTAACCCATTTTGTGTACATACCTATTTTAATTTCATTTTCTGTATGTTTTGGATATCCTTTAATCCCAATCACTCGAACGGTGTAGCAATAACTAATACAGTGTTTTTTGTCTCGAGGGCGATAATCATCAATACAACCAATTTCGCCTAAAATATTTACTACACAACCAATTTCTTCTAGACATTCTCTAATAATCCCTGTTTGAATATCTTCACCATCATCTATCCCTCCACCGGGAAGCAATAAAAATTCATTTTGTTTATTTCCAACAAGCGCGATCTTGTTTTCTTCATCAAGAACAATTGCCTTACCAGTTGCCCTATCAGAATGTTCAACATTTTCTATGAATTGTTTCTCTGGGTATATATCTCTTTCGTGTAAAGTAGTAATTTTTTTCATATTTTTTATCTAATTTTGATTTGATACAATATTACTCTAGCCCTTTACAAAAGTCAAAAAGTACTGTAATCTTTTATCAGATTTGCACAAACCACAAATGAATGGGGGTGTAAGATGAATCCAAGAAAGATAATTGTAATGCGTCACGCGGAATCACAGGAGGACATAGATAAAACGGTTTATGCCCACACAGCAGACTTAGATATTACTTTGAGTAAGAATGGAGAAGCACAAGCTACAAATGTGAGTGCAAAGTTTCTGGGACTGTTGAGTGGTGGTACTGTTCATTTCTACATGTCTCCTGGGTTAAGGCTGAGGCAAACCTATGAGCTCATGACGACTCACTTTCCAAAAGCGATCACTCATTCGTTTACTGTGGAAACATTGATCCTTAAGCAATTTTGGGGAGATGTGACCGTAGAAAACAGGCGCGAAATCGAGATCGCTCGATATAAAGAAGGTGTACTTGTTTATCGGTTTCCGAACGGAGA
>CAYIZO010000040.1:1488-6480 GCA_964368005.1 uncultured Candidatus Saccharibacteria bacterium | reverse complement strand
TGCTCTTCCGATCTATCAGGAGTATTTACATAAGTAACAAATTCACCAAATGAGACAACGCTTGCCAAAACTGCGACTAAAATAAGCTGCAACTTGAGGATGTGTGTAAACATTTTTTTAAAAAATAAAATTAAATTAAAACCGAATAATTAATAGCAAAGGTCGCTTTTCCCTCAACAAAAAAGCAACCTTTATGGAAAACAAAAGTTCGTAAAAATTCTCGCGCCTCTACGAAAAACACTGTTAATTTATTACGCCCTTACAATAATACCGACGACCAAACCTTACTATTTATTGTACGGCAGCTTCGTAATAAATATTTTCTACTTTTCCTTTTTCTTGTTGATAACTAACACGAATTCGCCTTTTTGCGTTTTTTCTTTTTCAACTTCCAAAACCATATCAACTATATTCATTCTTATAATTCTTTCATAAACCTTACTAATCTCTTTAATAAGAACTCCTTCATACATTGATAAACCTGCAACAGAAAGCTCCTTTAGTGTTTTGACCAGTCTATGTGGAGACTCGTAAAGAACTACTGAATATGGAGCTTCAAAAACCTCCTGAAAAAACTTCTTCCTCCCCTTTTTATGTGGCGGAAACCCCATAAAAATAAATTTATCATTCTGAAACCCCGCAACCGAAATTGCCGCAGTGAGCGCCGACGGTCCAGGTATTGGAATTATAGAAATATCTGAAGATTCTTTAGATACTTGCTGCACCAGAAAACTGCCTGGATCAGAAATCCCCGGAGTACCGGCATCAACAATATATGCAATATTCTTGCCCTCCTTAAGTAAGGAAATAATTTTTTTTAATGAATTTTCCGATGAATATTCATGGAACGGAAAAAGTGGTTTTGATATTTCATAACGCGCAAGCAGCTTACTAGATACTCGAGTATCTTCAGCAATAATATAATCAACACTCTTTAGTATTTCGAGAGCTCGAATTGTAATATCTTTTAAATTACCAATTGGTGTCGCGACAATATACAAAGCCATGATTAATTTTTTATTTAATAATACTTCCTTTCTTAATATTATAACGCTCAGCAAAGCCCGCATTTACTTCAAGCACTTGGTCGGCAATCCCCGGTGAAATAATTGTTTTTGATTTTTCTTGAATACTTGGAAGATTACTAACTCCGATAACAACCCCACCACGAATCCAAATAACGTCGAGTGGAATTTGTGTATTATGATTCCAAAATGATCGTGGCAATGCCATGGAAAAAACAAAAAGCATGCCTGAGTCTTCATCGAGATGTTTACGGTTCATTAAACCTATTTGTTGCTCACGCATCGTTCGAGCATACTCAACAGAAATTGTCTTTCCTTCAACTACTACACTACCTCGTGCCGTTGTAGAATCTCTATTTACTACACTGTCAGTATTTATTTGAAATTTTAAACGTCCCGAAAGAACATACCCTCCCGTCACAATGAGAGCTACCGACAATGCGAATAAAGTCATTTTATCCATACTGTCAATGTAGCATAAAAACATTTATACTTGGTATACATTCATGCGCCCACTACTCCTTACGATATTTTTTTGTGTTCTGCTTTTTAGCACAGTTGCTATTGTTAACCAACCTAAAAAAGAAATATTTATACAACCATCCCCTTCTACACAAGACACCACGCCTAGCCCGCTACCGATGCCCCCTGCTGCGATCAAAGAATTCCCGACTGCATCAACTACCACTGCAGCGCCGAAATCTATACCGTCCACTCAGACTACATTAAAAACGCACACCCCTCCTACGACCTCTCTGTCTCCGAGCACAACTCTTACCACGCCCTCTCTGCCCCAGAAAAAATTACTACCACAAGATTTTATTTATAAAAAAGGACTAGAGTCTGTTGTAAACTTTCTCTGCGAACAAAGCGACGGGAGAACAACAGTTGCTACCGGTGTTATTATATCTCCTAACGGCTACGTCCTTACGAACGCACATATTGTAGATGAATTAAAAAGTAAAACTCCAAGCTGTACTATTCGTCGAGGTTCGCCTGCGACAAACTACGATACCGCCCAACTTGTCTGGATACCAAAAGCATATACAGCAACGACATCCGAATCTGTGCGCGCCATGCACGATATTACACTTTGGAAACTAAAACAAAATACCCAAACTCCTTTTTTTGATATTGATTATGAAACGCACGGAAACTCCGATGAAACACTTCTCACTCTAAGCTACCCCGCAGAACTTTTGAGCGCTGAAATAATTTTTAAATCATTACACTTAGTTTTTTCAAATACTGTAATAGTAAGCGCTGATCAATCGATTATACGATCTCGCTCAACTCTAAGTGCTCAACATGGATCTTCTGGAGGCGTACTCATCGACCCTTATACCTCTCGAATTCGTGGGATTATATTTGGAGTAAACAAAACAGAAACAATTTCTGATCGGCAACTCTTTGCGCTCACTCCAACCGCGATCAATAACGCCGTATTTGAAGAGACCCAAAAAAAACTTACAGACTTCCTAGCTGGAAATCCGTAAGTTTTTTCTTTAAATTTATAAACTCTTTATAACCCTTCTCGAGCTTTATCTATATCTTTAAATTGCTCATCAATTGCTCCAACGTCACCTGCGGCATTAAGTTCCGCGTCTATAACAGCGGAAGTATCGTCCGCCCCTGCAGGCGGCGCTAGAGAAGCATCGCTTGGTGGAGGAGTTTGCGGTTGGATAAGGATATCCTGCTGATCATTGGTACTCTTTTGAGTGTCTAATGCAATCTTCCAATACGCATACCCTCCTGCTGCGAGGACTCCGATTAATAAGAGTACAACCACTGCTATATTTTTCGCTGATCTACCTCCTATCTGTTGTGGAGGCACTGATCCTACATTTTGTATATATTCCATAAATAATTTTTATAAATAAATTATAAACTTGAAGTGGTTGTAGCAGTTGGTGGCGTCGATGTACTTGTCGTGTCGTCATCATCGTCATCAACTCGGGGAATATCATGCAAGGCGCGCGCAGCAGCTTTTACGGCCGAGTGGGCAGATTTTACAAGAGTGCGAACTTTCTCAAGATCATCATGAAGGGCATGACGCGCCTTTGATACTGCGTCGCCAAGAGCATTTTCTGTTGTCACGGCAATTGGATATGTCTTGCCGACTTGAGCTTTGATTCCATCTCGAGCGCTCTTTATTGCCCCATCTGCTGCTGTTACTGCGATTTTTACCTTAGACACATCTTTTCCGGCGACATCTGCAGCGTCTGTACGTGTTTTAATTTTTACAAGAATCTCATCAAGACGATTAAGGAATTTCGAAAGGTTATCGAGAATGTTATTGTTAACTTCTGCAAGTCGGTTTGAGATACTCTCTACCGTTTGCTTCTTGCGCTCATCTTTAATTTTGCCAAGCTTTTCTCGTAAAATTTTTCGTTCTCCATCTAACTTGTCTTTTAACCCTTCTTTGCGCTTCAAGAATTCTTCTTTAAATGCGTCTTGCTGATTTTTGGCGAACTCATGTGTTTCTTTGCGCATATCGTTCATAGACTCACGGAACTTCATTCTATCGGCAGGGGTTGTAGATGCATTATGATTAAGCTCAAAACGCTTATCTCGAATTGCCTCTGTGGTACTCGCGCGCTTATCATGGATGTCTTCTCGCATCACGTCTCGTTTGTCTTTTGTTTCCCCATGGAACTCTTTAATATCCTTCCTCATCCCCTCGCGAATGACACGCGGTGGTGTTGTGGAGCTCGTTTCAGCAAAAACAGCTGGAACTGCCACAAGCATAGCTAAACCAACTATAACAATAAAGCTTTTTTTCATATTTTTTATTAGACCTAGTATCTCCTTAGTATACCGGCGAGCCTAACAAAAAGCACTCTCTCGGGTGTTAATAAAAACAGCTTATTTAATCAAAACAATCGGGAAAAGATACGTATTTTGCACATACAATACCCCTATTATCAAAGCTAAAAGTAAAATACCGTATATAATATGACGCGGATGTTGACGCCTAATCTCTATGCAAATCGTCAACACAAGCGATACTACTATAAAAATTGCAAGAATAAGATACGCATACATTGATGTTGTCTTCGGTGAAGCTAAAAGAGTCTTTATAAACAGTAGCTTGGATGATTTTTCTTGAGGAACATCTGCTAAAATTGTCTCTTGAACGATATCTGCGTCTTTTACACTCACAAACATATCTTTTTCAGCGACTTGCTCAATCGACGACCCTTTTACTGCCTCGACAACACTCGGCTTCTCGGAGGTCTGCTTAAAAACTACTTTAGGTGTATTTGTATTCGCTCGTGCGGGCCTACCAAACATTTGAACGACAAATGTGGTTTCTCGCCCTTGATACATCCCTCGAGCAGTCGCAATACCGATCTCAGTAAAATTTTTATTAAGAATATTTGCACGATGCCCTGGCGAATTCATCCACGCTACATCAACGTCTTTTGAGTCACTAAAATTAACAGCAAGATTTTCTCCCGCATACGCAAACTTATACCCTACTCGCTCAAACCAATACCATGGAGTAAGTCCTGCGGGACTTGTATGGGCAAAATATCCTAGCTTTGCCATATCATTTGCTTTTTCTTGGGCAGCAGCCTGAAGTACAGCATTTGGGGTGAGCAGACGCAATGTTGCATCTTGTCGATCACCATTTGCAAGATCAATAAGTATCGATGGAACAACGGCAGCAAAAAGATCTACTTCAGTTAAAACTGAAAGCTGTACATACGAAACAAACAAAATCGAGAGTATCGCGCTCGCAAGCATAAGCACGCCAAATTCCCGCAATACGTGGGGCTTATAATCATTTTCACGATGCGGAATAAAATATTTCTTTAGTGTATGACGCATTTGACTTAATTATGCCATAAAGCAAAATCCTCCGCATTCTGCAGAGGATTTTGCGACTCAACTACGGTAATTGTGGTACCGGAAGATTGAGTGCAGAACATTCAATCATATTAATCCATCTTTTAGTTGTCTT
>CAYIZO010000040.1:0-1478 GCA_964368005.1 uncultured Candidatus Saccharibacteria bacterium | reverse complement strand
TCTACACTCTTTCCCTACACGACGCTCTTCCGATCTCATCTTTTAGTTGTCTTAAACACATACCCCGTAGGAGTCTTGCCATCGGGCAAACCGTAATTAACCCATGGGAGTAAGACTTCGTTTGAATACTTAATCTGGAACTGATTTACTGCATCTCTAGTAAGAGAGCCGTAAAAACCAGACAATGGAAGATCCAAACTGAAATGCTTGTTCATGAATATCTGCAACTTCTTAACCTCCTCTGGATTATTCTTTGCGCCATATTTAATATATTCATTAAGGTATGGGCTACAATTTTCACCAAGGACTTCGCCATCTGGAATAATAGATGTCGCACCAAGTACTTGTCCGCCGCCAGCATTCGCTACGCTCGCTGGCGCACCGATGAACTGACTAATAAGAAACGGACTTCCGTTACCGACAGAATTGGACCCACCACCTCCTGATCCGCCAGACGGCGGAGGTGATACAAGCTCAGGACTTGGAGGAGGGGTCGCGACTGGATCAGTTTCGTCATTATCTGTCGCATCCGTACACCCCGCATCGCTCAAATCAGTAAGTTCATCCGCATCATTATCAATAGTATCGTTACATTGTGTGAGTACAATATTTATTTCGTCATTGTCGGATACATCGGTACATCCAGAATCATTTAAATCAACTAATTCATCGCCGTCATTATCAGTACCATCATTACACTGCGTAATTGGCGCTGGTGGATTCAATAATTGATTTAAAATGACAAGGATACGATTCGGTCGCTCTTCAGTCAATAAAATGTGACCGTCAGCATCCGTATTACGAGATCCATCATTTTCAATATCACCATCAAATAAGTTACCGTCGTATGAGTAGAAGTCAGTAAAAGATGCGACTGTAGTCACAAACTGATCATTGTATTTAGGAGTAGACCATCCAGAACCAGTGATAGCTTCTTCTCCGTAATAATACCCGCCGTTCCCGATGAGTAAATCACCAAATGTAAAACAAGAGGCATCATTAATACTATCGCCACCAAACAAATCTGAATCGAGTGCTAATGGAACAGTAAACACATGAGACCCAAATGCACCAGCTGGAGCTCCTTGAGAGGTTTCTGGACTTGGAGTAATGCCTGAAATCGTAAATGTTGAACTAGGACTCAAAGAACCATCAACAACAGCACCTTCTGCACTAATTGCGACCTTACAAACCTTAATAGAAGGACTTTCTGCTTCAGCAAATGATATAAACACAAAACCATAAAAAACCATTAAACTAATGGCTCCAATAATAGTTTTTTTGCTCAAATGAGTTTTTTTCTGATTCATATGACTAAAAATGCCTATAATACTGGGATTTATCGTTCGAATGACGAAAAATCGCTATATAAGCCATAGCGTATTTACTGATTTTTGTCAAGAGCCTATCTTTCCTCTCTCGCCCAGCGGTACATAGCTGAATTAAGTATAAAAAATACAAAACTAAACAGAAATGCT
>CAYIZO010000039.1:0-6492 GCA_964368005.1 uncultured Candidatus Saccharibacteria bacterium | reverse complement strand
TGAGCGTCAACGCATTGGAATTGCGCGCGCGGTTCTTCGTGATCCACGAATACTAATTTTAGACGAAGCGACAAGCCACCTCGATACTGAAAGCGAAAAACTTATTACCAAGGCCACCGACGCACTTATTAAAAATCGTACATCATTTATTATTGCACATCGACTTTCGACAGTTATTCATGCAGGTATTATTCTTGTATTTAAAAACGGCGAGATTGAAGCTATGGGCACTCATACCGAGCTTCTTCATTCGAGCCCCACATACGCACGCCTTCACGCGCTCCAATTTGCCGACGAAGAATAAAAACCTTTCATAAAGTATCTTTTTTTGTTATAGTAAAGCCTATTATGGCTCGAATCGCGATTAAAGATTGTGCTACAAAAGTAGGGGAAACTGTTGAGCTTGCCGGCTGGGTAGACATTCGGCGTGATCACGGAAAATTGATTTTTATTGATTTGCGCGATGAATCTGGCGTCGTACAAATGGTCATTACACCCAAAAATGAAGCAACCCACAAAGAGGCTGATCGTGTGCGTCCCGAGTGGGTGATTCGTGTACGAGGCGAGGTTAAAGCTCGCCCTGAAGGCATGCAAAACGAAAAGCTCGTCACCGGTAAAGTAGAAATCGGCATCACTGAACTAACAGTACTTAATACTGCTGAAACTCCGCCATTTGATATTGCGGGGGATGGATATGATATCAACGAAGAAATTCGTCTCGAATATCGTTATCTCGATTTACGTCGTTCTCGTCTTCAGAAAAACCTCCGTCTTCGTGACTCAATAATCACATTTTTTCGAGACTATATGCATCGGCATAATTTTGTCGAAATCGAAACACCAATATTAATGAAGGGTACGCCCGAGGGCTCTCGAGAATATATTGTGCCGTCGCGCTTTGAAAAAGGAAAGTTCTACGCGCTTCCACAATCGCCCCAACAATTTAAACAACTCTCAATTGTCGCTGGTTTTGAACGATACTTCCAAATCGCACGCTGTATGCGTGACGAAGATTTGCGAGGTGATAGACAACCTGAATTTACCCAGCTCGATTACGAAATGGCCTTTGTAACTCAAGAGGATGTTCTCGCATACACCGAAGCGATGTTTGTCGAACTTGTCACAAAGCTTTTCCCCGACAAAAAAATTACATCTACTCCTTTTTTGCGGCTTACATATGCAGAATGTTTAGAAAAATATGGATCTGATAAGCCGGATTTGCGTAAAGATAAAAACGATTCAAATGAACTTGCCTTTGCATGGATCGTAGATTTTCCAATGTTTGAAAAAAATAAAGAAGGCGATATTACCGCAACCCACCATCCATTTTGCTCAATCAAAGAAGAAGATAAAGAGAAATTTCTTGTAGGCAAAGACTTGCTTCAAATTCGTGCAAATGCCTACGACCTTGTTCTCAATGGCTATGAATTAAGCTCTGGCAGTATCCGCATCCACGAACACGAGTTGCAAAAAAGAGTTTTCGATGTACTCGGGGTATCTGAGGAAGACCAACAAAAACGATTTGGACATATGCTTCGCGCATTCAAATACGGCACACCTCCTCATGGCGGCTTTGCGCCAGGCATTGATCGTATCGTCATGCTACTTACTGGTGAACCAAATATTCGCGAAGTAATTGCATTTCCAAAAACAGGTGAGGGACGGGATCTTATGATGAATTCGCCGAGCGAAATTCCAAAAGAAGAATTAGATGCTTTAGGCCTTGAAATAAAAAAGAAAAAATAATAATGGCATACCATGTTCGCGTAAAAGAATTTGACGGCCCGCTCGAGCTTCTGCTCGGCTTAATCGAATCACGCAAACTTTCTATCAATGAAATTTCACTCGGATCAGTAACCGAAGAATATTTTCAATACTTAGAAAAACTCAAGCAAGAGATGGGTGATTCGTACCATAAAGAGATTGCTGCATTTTTAGTAATCGCCGCGACTCTTATGCTCGTCAAATCACGATCTTTATTACCCGGGTTTTCAATTACTCTCGAGGAAGCTTCTGACATTAAAGAACTCGAAGATCGACTAAAAACATATAAATTAATAAAAGAAGCCGCCACACTACTTGGTGCTCGCCTTAGTAATCGACACTCGCTGTACACTCGTGCACCTTTTATAGCTGTAGCCCCATCATTTTTACCACCCTCAAAGCCACTCAATTTACAGAAGTTGCTCAGCATATTAAAATCTGTCCTCGAGACTATTCCTGTAAAACAAGAGCTTCCTCAAAAAACCGTCAAAAAACTAATATCTATTGAAGAAAAAATTAAAGAACTTGAACGCCGCATCAAAGAGGGGATAGTGCGAACATTCGAAGACTTTGTCGGAGATAAAAAAGAAAAATTTGATGTCATTGTTAGTTTTCTTGCAATGCTTGAGCTTGTAAAGCTCGGGACAATCGCAGTCGAACAATCAACACCGTTTAAAAATATAAACATTGAGCATGGAACTGTCTCATAGCCTCGAAGCATTATTATTTATATCGGGCGAACCTGTCGCGCACAAAGATGCAATGCGTCTTTTGGACTGCGACCAAAATGCGCTGGATGAAGCGATTGAAAAACTATCGGCAGATTTACAATCACGAGGTATTCGCATACTCCGACACGAAGATAAAATAACTCTAACAACATCGCCAGAATATTCTAAGATTATAGAAAAAATTACTCGAGAACAACTCGAGGGCGATTTATCTCGTTCAGCTCTTGAAACACTGGCAATCGTTTTGTGGAAGGGCAGAGTATCACGCTCTGGCATTGATTATGTTCGAGGAGTAAATTCCGCTTTTGCACTCCGAGCCCTTTTAATTCGTGGACTTGTTGAACGCGAACAAGATGAAAAAGATGCGCGTGTTTATATTTATCGACCAACGATTGATGTACTAAAATTTCTCGGCATTTCATCATTAAAAGATCTCCCAGAGGTTGAATCACTCGCACAACAAATGAAAGAATATGATTGAAACATTTGGTATTTTTATCGCACTCGCGTTTTCTTTTTTCCCTACACAAGCGCCTATCATTGAGCCAGTAAAGCCTGAGCCGCAAATCACCACGCCTCATATTTCATTAGACGAATCATACACCGCCCAATCGGTTCTTTTGTTTAATTTTAATACAAATGCACGAATCGTAGAACATTCGCAAAATAAAGTCCTACCTATAGCGAGTATTACAAAAATTATGACTGGATATCTCGCTCTTAAAAATCTTCCGCCCGAATCAAAGATACAAATGAGCACAGAGTCGATTGAAACGGCTGGTGCTATCGGGCATTTTAAAAGTGGTGAAATATTTTCTTTCAACGATCTTCTTGAAGCTATGATGACTGCATCTTCCAACGATGCAGCTATGGCATTTGCCGAACGAGTAGGCACTATGCGTGGTGGAAAAAGTTTTAATGAATCAATACAAATCTTTGTTGACTTAATGAATGAAACCGCAAAAAATCTTGGTATGTACAATACTCATTTTATTAATCCAACTGGCCTTGATACCTTAGAACACACCCCAAGTAATTACTCTACTGCCGAGGACCTTTCACTACTACTGAAAGCAACGCGGAAAGATACGCCAACTATATGGGAGCTTTCTCGCAGTACCGATAAAACAATTTATTCTGATCGAAAAATTCGACATGATTTTTTTAATATTAATACTCTCGCACCTCGTATTTTACACTTTATCGGGGGTAAAACAGGCTCCACCGATACTGCGCGCGAATCAGTGATTGAACTCTTTGAAGCTCCTTTTGGTACTGAATACGGGCTTGTTCTCCTCGGGGCAGACCCTGAAGGAAAGCGCTTCGAAGAAGCTTTGCGCATTATCAATCAACTCTCACCTGTATTACCATAAATATATGGACAACCCTGGTATACTCCTAGATGTTTTAAAAGTTTTTGGTCTTGCAGCATTTTCTTTTTTTGTGGCTTTTTTTTCAACTCCAATTCTTACGCATTATCTTTATAAATATGAACTGTGGGATAAAAGAGGTGAGCGAGAAGCTTTGGGTGGAGGTAAAGCATCTATCATTGCGCAAGCGACTCGTGAACGTACACAAAAACCAACACCGTATATGGGCGGAATTCTTGTATGGGGAACGACGTTCATCGTTACAATGTTATTTCTTTTTCTTTCTCAAGCATACGATAACCCGCTCCTTACAAAACTAAATTTCTTTTCTCGCGAGCAAACGTGGCTTCCATTTGCAGCTCTTATGGCCGCATCTCTCATCGGCCTTGTCGATGATTGGTTTTCCGTACGAAATAAAGGTGGGCACAGAGCTGGTGGAGTTACTCTCGCAAAACGAATTGCGCTCATTTTAATCATCGGCGGTGTTGGTGCTTGGTGGTTTTATGGACCCCTTGAAACAGAGAGTATTCTCGTACCATTTTTGGGAGAGTTACACCTCGGTATTCTATTTATCCCATTTTTCATGCTCACACTTCTTGCTGTTTTTTCATCAGGCGTCATCGACGGCCTTGATGGTCTCGCGGGTGGGGTATTTGGAGCGATTATTGCAGCGTATGGTGGTATCGCATTTTTTCAAAATCAACTTGATCTTGCAGCATTTTTAGGGGTTATTAGTGGAGCTTTGCTCGCATTTTTGTGGTACAACATCCCACCCGCCCGTTTTTATTTAAGTGAAACTGGTATTTTAGGGCTCACTACCGTTGTAACAATTGTTGCATTCCTTACAAAAGCGGTTGCGGTATTGCCTATTATCGCTTTTCCTCTCGTTATTGAAGCAGGGTCTGTTATAATACAGGTAGCTTCAAAGAAGTTCCGTGGCAAAAAAGTATTTATTGCTGCCCCCATCCATCATCATTTTGAAGCGAAAGGTTGGCCGCATTATAAAATAACAATGCGCTTTTGGATTGTAAGTATCGTATCTGCAATCGTAGGTATGGTAATTCACTTAGTAGGGATGTTTTAATTGTATGGCAAGTTACTCTTACATTATAAAAAATGGAACAATCATCGATGGCTCAGGCTTTCCGATGGCAAAAGGTGATATTGGTATTTCTGGCGAGATAATAAAAGCTATAGGTCCTGGAAAACTTTCGGGCGCTACTCGTGTCATCGATGCTAAAGGAAAATACATCATGCCAGGAGTTGTTGATATCACAAATCATTCAGATACTCACTGGACACTTTTTCACGCTCCAAGCCAAGAAAGCATGCTTATGCAAGGCATTACAACAATCCTCGGTGGCGTATGCGGATCTTCGCTTGCACCACTCACTGATGCCCGCGCTATCCGTGCGATTCAAAAATGGGTTGACGTTTCGACTATAAATATAAATTGGAAAAGTACCGGCGAGTTTTTTGATGAACTCGGCCGACACAATATCGGTGTAAATTTTGGAACACTTGTTGGTCATGGCACGCTTCGTCGAGATATCGCAGGAGATGACCCGCGAGAACTCACAAAAGAAGAGCTAGAGTCAATGAAACTATTACTTCGTCGTTCACTTGATGAGGGTGCCATGGGTCTTTCACTGGGTCTTGCGACTAGTCACGGAAGAACGGTTTCTCAAGAAGAAATTATAGGACTCTCAAAAGTGGTCGCAGAAACAGGAAAAATTATCAGCATTCATTTGCGCAATGAAGGACGACGATTACTATCTTCTGTCGTTGAAATAGTAAACATAGCCCGCGCGACTGGTGCAAAAGTTCATGCTGCGCACTTTAAGGCGATCGGGAAAAAAGCATGGAGTGACTTACCAAAAGCACTTGCTATCCTTCAAAAAGCTCGTGAAGAAGAGAAGTTAGATATTACTATCGACTTTTTCCCATATCTTCGGACTGGATCACTTCTTTACACAATGCTCCCTGAATGGATATTAGAGGGCGGGAAAGAACGCATAATGGAAATGCTCACTGACCAGAGTAAGCGTGAAAGTATACTTGAATCAATTGGCAGAATGACTCTTCATTTTGATAACATTACCATTGCCGAAGCGCGACGAGATAAACATTCTATCGGAAAAACAATTTTACAAATTGCCGAATCATCTGGCCTCACTCCAGAAGAAACACTCATTCAACTTCTTATTGTAAACGATTTAGTCGTAACTATTTTTGGCAAAACCCTTTCAAGTCGCAATCTTGTTTCTATAGCAAAAGAACCATATAGCATTTTTGGGTCTGACGGTGTCGGGCAAGATAATACAACAGCGGCTCATAAGACAGATCTTACTCATCCTCGATCATACGGCGCTGTGCCACGATTTCTTGACCGACTTTCAAAACAAAATAAAATCCTTTCCTGGGAAGACTCTGTAAAAAAACTAACCTCGGGACCTGCTTCTCGACTTGGGCTTGAAAAAACACGAGGAATGTTAAAAAAGGGATATTTTGCAGATATTGTTATATTTGATCCGGAAACAATAAAAGACACGGCAACGTATTCGGACCCATACCAAGCGCCGGTCGGTATTGATTATGTTTTTATAAATGGACATTGCGCAATCGAA
>CAYIZO010000038.1:0-6636 GCA_964368005.1 uncultured Candidatus Saccharibacteria bacterium | reverse complement strand
GATGTAGCCGTGACTGAGTTCAGACGTGTGCTCTTCCGATCTTCGCCTCCGGCTCGCCGTTCAGAAAACCGTAGGTGACGTTGGCCAACTTCGCAACACGAATCTCGTCGGCGTCAGCTGCTTCCTGCCCCTTTTCTTTGAGCAGTGAGAGCGTATCGGCGTCGTGGTCGAACTCTTTGGTCAAGAGCTGCCATGTGCCATCGTGCATGATGACCATGATCAAGCTGTCGCCGATCTGTGCCCACTCGAGCCGATTTTCGGAAACGCGGGCAACTGCCGCCGTTGTGCTCCAGCAACTGAGTTTATTGGTCACATCGACCTGCATCGCGAGCATCTTGTCGCGAAGCCGCCTGTTGGCTTCGAACGCAACAGACTCCAGACTTGCGGAATAGCATGCCGCCGCAAACGTGTCTGCCACGATCTTCGATGCAAGATACGCGCCCGTGCGCCCTCCTGCATCTTTGTATCCGTCGAGACTTGTCGCCCCGTCGAACACTCCAAACAGATTGCTTCTCATGACGAGCTGATCTTCGTTCATCGCACGAGAACCCGTCTCGTACACTGCCTCGATTCTGAGCATTCTTGCCCCCTTCTAAGGCGTAAGTCGCCTTGTTGTCAAAGAATTACTGCTCGAGAAACATTATACATCTATTTAGTACTTTAGTCAAGCTTATATATTGACATAACTATAAATATATGCTAGAGTAAAAACACAGATTTTCGTTGAAAACTAATGACATCGCAGCCAAAAAGGAGCGCTCTACGATGGAAGACCACACGAAATGGGTACGAGAACAGTGGGAGAAACAAAAAGCAAGAGTTGCTGAGCTCATGCAAGCTGAGGAATGGATTATCTGGGGCAGAAATTACAACTCACCTTCCACCACCGTGGAGAGCAATCTCAGTCGAGGTGACTGGATCCCTCTAGTTCGCGTCTTCGAGGCCATGAACCTCGACCTCGCGATACTCTCACAGGTCTTTCCGGTATCGCCCTCGGAGAAAGACTCCCTCGCAGAACGGAACCAACAAGGTTCCCTGGAACCTACCGCCCCGTCATACGGAGCGCTTGGCGGTTGTCACATCGATGACCATGACGCGTGGCGAACTCTCGCGAAACTCTGCAACAAGCGCTTGAAGGTCGCCTACTTCCTACACGGGAAAGACATGTCGCCAGAACGCGAGATCATCTACGAGCCGTAAAAAAAATATGGCTCGAGCAAAACAACACTGCAGTAGCATCTTGCTACTGCAGTGTTTTCATTTTATATGCTATCTCTTACGATCGCCCTTTTTTAAAAAGATTTTTCGAAGACGAAGATTTTTTGGAGTAACTTCAAGGAGTTCGTCGGGACCAATATAATCAAGATATTCTTCAAGACTTAAAGATCGTGGAGGTGTAAGCTGCACAGGCGCATCAGTACCCGATGCTCGCATATTTGATAGCTTCTTTTCTTTGCATACATTAATATCAAGATCTTCTTCACGAGTATTTTCTCCGACAATCATACCTTCGTATACTGGCACACCATGCCCTACAAAAAGCATTCCACGGCCTTGAGCAATTTCAAGCCCATAAGCTACTGCGGTACCTGTTTCGTGCGCAACTAATACACCGTTTCGCGATTGCGGTAATTCTTCACCTTTTGGTGCAAAATGTAAAAACATCGAATTGAGTACCACCGTACCTCGAGTCTTGCTCATTAAAATAGAGCGAAGTCCTAACAACGCACGTGTCGGCATTTCAAATGTGTAGCGATACCCGTCAACATGCGGACTCACATTTTTCATAATTGCTTTTCGCTTTCCAAACTCTGTAGCAATCGCACCCGCATATTCTTCAGGAACATCGGCAATAACTTCCTCAATAGGCTCGTGCGGCTTTCCATCAATCATTTTGATAATAACTTCAGGGCGCCCCACTTGAAATTCATATCCTTCACGACGCAATGTCTCAATTAAAATTGAAAGATGTAATTCACCACGACCTGATAATATAAAATCTCCTTTATCGCTCGGCGTAACACGCAAACTCACATTTGACTCGAGCTCACGATTAAGGCGCTCTTCAATTTGTCGTCCTGTCAAAAACTGCCCATCTTGACCCTGAAACGGTGAGGTGTTTGGACCGAGCGCAATTTTAAGCGTAGGCTCTTCAATCGCAATCGCAGGAAGCGCCTCAGGCGCAGATGAATCAGTAATCGTCTCAGAAATCCCCGCTCCTGCAATACCCGTTACTTGAATAATATCTCCAGCTACTGCTTCAGAAACTTCAACACGACCCAATCCTTTTGATGTAAAAATTTGATCTAGCTTGCCACGCGCCTTCACCGTACCGTCGACTGAAAGCAGCGATACCGCCATACCTTGTTTTGCGATACCACGATGCACACGGCCAATAGCATATTTGCCCTTGTAATCATCATAATCGAGCGCTGTGACTAACATTTGGAAAGACCCGCTAGAATCATTTTGTGGTGGATGAATTTCTTTTAGTATTGTCTCAAAAATTGGTTCTACTGTTCCCGTAATAGTTTCTAAATCGCCTGTCGGCATTTCTAAAAATGCAGCTCCACGACGACCAATTGCATATAGCGTTGGAAATTCGAGCTGGTCATCTTTGGTTGCTAAGTCTAAAAATAGCGTATGAGTTTCTTCAATAACTTCTTTTATACGAGCAAACTTTTTATCAATCTTGTTTATAACTACAATTACTTTAAGTCCAAGCCCAAGTGCTTTTTGTAAAACAAATCGCGTCTGGCTCATTGGGCCTTCCTGTGCATCAATAATAAGCAAACAACCATCAGCCATATGGAGAGTACGCTCTACTTCCCCACCAAAATCAGCATGACCCGGTGTATCAATGATATTTATTTTTATACCTTTATACTCGACTGCCGTGTTTTTCGCAAGAATAGTAATACCTCGCTCACGCTCAAGCTCGTTTGAATCCATAATAAGCTCCTGCGAAAGTTCAGCGGCCTTATCATGAAATGTATGAGATTGCTTTAAAATTGCGTCAACAAGCGTAGTCTTCCCGTGGTCTACGTGTGCAATAATTGCAACATTTCTAATATTTTTTGATTCAATCATAGCGATATAAAAATGCCCGATAGCGGGCACATTTGTACCTAAAAATACTACCACAGAAATACACCAGAAGCAAGTCGTATAACACATAAAAAGAAAATGCTGCCGACTGTAATCGGCAGCATGCACTAGATAGCAAGAATCTTGACGGGTAAGCCGGCAAACGTTTTCTTCTTTTTTGCTTTGCGCTCCTGTTTGGTAAGCACGAATGTTACATCGAACTCAGTACAAATCGCTCTCACCAAATCATCGCCATTGATATTGCAAAGAACTCTACCGAAGGTCTCAAAAGGCGAGATGACTTCCACATTTGGCAAATCCCCAACACGAGATCGCCAATCAATCACCTGATCGTCGAGTACACCACGAATGATGCATTTTTCTTCAAACGATGGAGCAATACGACGAGGAGGATCATATCGCTCGTCAAACTTGATCTCATAACCTGCCTCGCTGAGCTGCCGAGAAATCTCGGTTCCACCGCCCACCACTACAACAACTTGCGAACCTTCCCCCACGGCATACGACTGGATCAATTCTTCTGCCTGCTCAGACAACATTGCATCGCCTGAGACTTTAATAAGAGTTTTCACAATCCCCCCCCTTCTGCAAATTGATAGTCTTAAAGAGCATGTTTCTTCAAAAAAATAATAAATCAATTTTCTTTATTCGTCAAGGTTTCAAAAATAAAAAACACCCCGCAAAGCGAGGTGTTTTTTTCAGTCTGATTACCCGCGGAACCCACCCATCGGTCGATCCTGCCTCTTTCGATTGCAGTCTCGGCAGAAGATTTTGCCGTAAGTACCATCCTGTCTCTTGTTGGGCATAAACGGAAGTTCCGTGACTGGGTTACCGCAGTTCGCACAAACTATTGCGAGCGCTGTAACATCATGGATCTGCCGTGGTCCGCCTCCTCCTTGAAACGCCATTGGCTGATTACCTTAAGTTACTCTTATAAAACTACTCAATCGAGGCCAACGACGAATTTACAACACTTGGCTGTATATGCCTTTTTTGAGTACAAGAACAAGTATACTGCATCCATAGCGAATAGTCAACTATATCGCTCCTCAAGCCATGGATCTGCGTGGTTATTATATCCACGCACTTCCCAAAAACCTGGAGCATCACCAACTAATAATTCAACACCAGTAAGAAATTTTGCTGACTTCCAACCATAAAGCCCAGGAACGATCATACGGACTGGTCCACCGTGCTCAGGAGGGATCTCTTTACCTTCAAGTTCATATGCGATAAGCACATCGGAAGCCATCGCCTCTTCCAACGGTACATTTGTCGTATAATCATCATACGAATGGAATACCACGAACTTCGCTTCCATTTTAATACCAATACTATTCATCATTTTTGAAAATAAAACACCACCCCAATTCAAATCGTACCTACTCCACCGCGTAACACAGTGAAAATCAAGCATACGCTCATCTTTATTTATCTTTTTTATTTCTTCGAGCGTAAATGTTTTTGGATTTTCAACTAAGCCTGAAAATTTAACAGCCCATTTTGAATATTGTTCTCGCGTTGGACGAATACCTAAATCAAGAATTGGAAATTTATCAGTCAATATTTGTCCCGGAGGTAACCGCAACGAATGTTTGGTGTCTTGTGCACCTGTCGTTTTATGAAGACTCGCCTGTCGCTCTTTTGCCTCAATATATTTTTCATTGTATTCTTTGTCAGCATCCATAAGAACAAAATTATTATACCACGCGCCACACATTACCGCTCTTCACAATAAAACCATCCTGCATAAGCATTTTGAGTACTTCTTCTGGCTTATATACATCAAGCAATGGGTCATATTTAAATTCTAGTCGTGCTTTTTTTAATGTGATATCTTTTTTATTTAGAATTAATTTGAGCATCTTTGCGCGCGCGTACCTCTGTGACCCAGCGAACTTACTTTGACGTACATATCGCACACTTTTACGATTTGGGTTTGGAATCTTTTTTAACTCGCTCGATCCATAATCCATCAAGGCCCAATACCACTCACGCGCCTTATGACTCGGAAGAGTTTTTTGGATAACTTTTATAATTTCTTTATCACTAACCTTTTTTCTACGAGCAAAGAAAAAATGGATATATACGCGACGAATATTTGTCTCTATAAAAACGCTTGACTCATCCCATGCAAACGCACACATGGCACGCGCCGTGTACGATCCAACTCCAGGCAATTTTTCGAGCTCAATAGGATTGTTAGGGAATATACCTCCATAATTTTTTAATATATACTCAGCTGCTCGTTTAAGATATAGGGCGCGCCGATTATATCCAAGCCCCTGCCACTCTTTTACTACTGCGCTCTGTCTAGCATCTGCTAGGTGTTTAAGTGTTGGGAATTTCTTTAAAAAATTTTTATATTTAGAGACAACACGATCTACTTGAGTTTGCTGAAGCATTATTTCAGAAACTAATATCTTATACGGATCGCTCGTTTTGCGCCAAGGCAAACTATGCCGACCATGAACGCGGTACCAGCTAGAAATCTTTTTTTGAAATATTTTGACTTCTATAGAGATCTCCGACGATGTAAAAACCCAAATGTTACTAAGAAACTCGTAAACAGAAGTCCTCCCGCAAATGCTGCGGCAAGCATTTCAAATACAGAATATCCTTGCACTGCATCTGGCTTCTGTACCTCAACTAAAAAATCTGGCATTTGAAAAAATTCTGCTGGCTTCGTGGAAAACGCAAAATCAATAAAAATCTCATGGAATCCTGAATCCTTAAATGAATATGCAAACTCTAACTTTCCCCGCTCAGCTCTTATGTCTGACTTATCAAAAATAAATTGTGGGTCAGCGCCCGGTTGTGTAAGTTTTGCAATCCTAATACGCACTATCAGATCTTCCCGAATCGGTTGATTTTTCTGCACATCCAAAAATGATATCAACATATGATTCTCGACTCCCGAGCGAAAAGTAAACGGCGAACGAGATAAATTCACTAAATATTTACCGTCAAGCACACGCTGATCTCCGCCATTTGCAAAAACAAAGTTTCCGCACCCAATCATTGCCAGCGCTATAATTACGACAATAAATACTCTCATTTTTAGTATACCTTCCCTACCATCGCTGAAATATTTTTCTCAGGAGCATGATCTCGGTACCGTTCAATAAAATCACGAATTCGTTTTTCATCGACTAAACCGCCGTCACCAAGATTAAATGTATCAAGACGTTGCCATGCCGCAACTGCAATTTCAGAATCATTAGTATCACGCACAGTTACAATAATTTTTTGTTCTGACTTTCCAATACGACGTAATGCTGCCTTTGCAGACTCCGGGATAGAAGATTTATATGAAATCCAAATCCGCCCGTGCTCGAGTGAGTGTACAAGACCTTCATCTGGCTGCGACATATCGTAAACACCATCAAGTACTGGAACGGGCCAGTGGTCTCCACTCGTCGGCGGGTTCGAATTATATGATTTAACAAGTGTACCCTCATCAACATGCTTCTGACCTAGATTCGCATATTCGCGCGAAAGATCTTGACCGACTGGACCAAAATCTAC
>CAYIZO010000037.1:4397-6890 GCA_964368005.1 uncultured Candidatus Saccharibacteria bacterium | reverse complement strand
TATTGGTTTGCCACGCCTTAAACACAAGATCAAAATTGCAACTATCATTACCGACACTTACATCCGGCGGCAAAGAAATTTCAAACTGCCAAGAATAATGAGTCGTTGTGGCTGGAGAAGTAAAAGTATTAAGCTTGCCCACAAAGACCTCTCTCCCGTCGAGTGTCGCGACTAAATCGAGATTATTGCATAACTCAGCGTCTTCAGAAAAATTATTAGCCTCAACAGAGTACTGAAAATCGATACCTCCAAGGTTTGCGACAGTCGCAGTTTTTTCTGTAGACTCGCCAACCCCAATTTCAGATGGTGCAAAATCAGATGCCGATACCCCAAGATTTAATATTGTCGAGTTGAGTATGTTGTCAGTGGATTTATCAATATTTTGATAATATGAAATTGTAGTGCCAACAGATGACAACGAAAAAATAACTGCGAGCACTGTAAAAAGTGTAAATGTTATTTTCATACGATCATTCTCCTTCGTGGCTGAGTCATAGGTTCTGGCTCTGATTCTGACTCCTCGACTATACGACGCTTCGGTTTTCGCATCACGCGAAACTCACGAATGATCTTGCGAATCTCATCAAATATAATTAAAAGTGCAGGAATCATAATAAGCACTACAAACCCTATCGGTGTTTTAGCGGCAGAAATCGCATACCCAATATACGGTGCTGTAAAAACAACCTTACCGATAATATCTTTCCTCTGTACTAGATTTGTATCAATAACATCGTTTGCGTCCCCTCGCGTTATAAAACCGCCGTTCTTCTCAGAGACTATACGGTGTGTTACTGGGACTTCTTTTTTTGTATCTTTACCAAATGTGATAATATCACCTTTTTGGTATTGGCTAACTGGTCTCGCAACAATAATGCTACCCGTCTTTATTGTAGGCTCCATAGAGCCGGAAAGCACAACTTTAACTTTATAATTGCCTGGGATCGGCAGTAACGAGGCGACAAGCAACACTGCAATAACCCCGAGGCTTGCGAGTACTACATAATATAAAGTTTTAAGAAACATTCTCATTGTGCGCTTATATTCATATCTTACCCGCTTCGCCCAGTCACAAGCTTGAGCGAAACGAAAAGATATTAATTATCTAGATCTTAATTTACAATTTCGTTAACGCAGTTGAGTGCTTTGACGCCATCGACGTCATACCCATCTGCATCAGTTGGAAAAAGACTCTTATCGCTTACATCAGTAACGCGAACAAATTTTGCCCACCCGAGTGAGCCCAAATCTACTTCTGCGTCCCGCGCCACTGAAGCGGCGAGCAATGTCCAGCTTATTCCATCTTGACTTGCTTCAACTTGAACCTTTTCGTCTGGATATGATGTGCCCCCCGTAACTTCAAATACCTTTAGGTCTGCACCGGGTCCGTTAATTATGAATTTTGGAAACCCAACTGCGATGTTGCCACCAAATCCGAGGTTTGTCGCATCATCAAAACCAAGACTGAAGAATGATCCGAATACTGGAATGTCATATAAATCGCCTGTACTTTCAGCGACACCAAGCGCATCGGCTGGATCAGATCGCTCTGCTAAGACCGCGCTACCATCTTTGCGCTTACCTTGCGAAAATGCATTTACCGAGTTTGACCATGTGTCTTCTTCGACACAAGAGACTTGCTCTGGCTTGCACTTAAAGTTTGGGTTATTTCGTGATTGTACTGCAGTAAATGTTACATCACCCATCAGGGTGTCTGACTGCGAAATATTCGTCACTTGTGAACCATCGCATGTGATGCCTGGGCCTTGTGGGCCACCTGGATTTATGAGATTACCAGCGCCGTCTTGCGCGACTGGCGCGAATGCAATATCACCAAAGCACCACGCCTTGCCAATATATTTTGTTTCAAGACCCGGAAGTGGATCACCGACATTGCCAAACGCGTTAAATGTCGAGTCAACGAGAGGAAATGTTTTACCTGGATTACCATCACCTTGTGGTAAATCGCTTGGGCTACCGGCAAGCAAAACCTGCTCACCAGTTTCCAAAACATTGTCGCCATCGTCAGCCCAGAAAGCAAACTTGAGTTCTCCCCCAAGCTCACCATCCCAATTATTCAGAGCATCTTCCGCAATATCGCCCGCCTGCAATTCTGGTTCATTACTACTTACATCATCATCTTTTGTAAGTTTTACATTTGCACAAATCCATGAGTCATTTGAATCAACATGGAGTGAAATTGTATCTTCTGACCAATCGCCGGGCTTCAAATCTTTAAAATTAAAGAAAAGTTTACCAGCTAGATCAGAAGGCGCCCAGCTTAAATCAGACTGAAAAATACCATTGTACCAGCTTGAATTATCAATTTTAAGATCGATAGTTCCTGCGATAAATGTATTTCCCGTCGATGTTTCGGCATCGGTGAAGAATGCCCCTGACCCACCCACGACCATGGCACTCACGATTCCGATTACACTAAGGCTTAATAATATTTGTTTCATAACAGATCGGAAGAGCGTCGAGTACGGAAAT
>CAYIZO010000037.1:0-4387 GCA_964368005.1 uncultured Candidatus Saccharibacteria bacterium | reverse complement strand
GCTACCCCTCTGCACCCTAATCAGCTCTGCTAAAAAGTAACTTATTTACTCTTAATTTATTCTTGCTAGATCTATACCTCTCTTAGCTGAGAGATTCTGATGGAATATTCGGATCGTATGAAGCCGGATTTGTTGGATTCCCATCAGTATGGCAACCTGGATCTTCAGTATCAATCAATAAATCCTCATCCCCATTATCAATACCGTCAGCACATTCCGTAATCGTGTTTGTGATTGTACAAGAAGCGCTGCCACCACCTGGAACATTAATTACACCACCTGGGCATTCAGCGCCGAATGATGTGGTATAGCCTGGCTGATTTGTCTCACTTACTGTGTGAGCACCAGCGTTAAATATATTTGCAACTCCACTCAAAACTGACGTCGCATCAACAAATAACGGGAAATCTGCAACAACAGTTGTCGTCGCACTCTGACCATTGTTAACTACCTTAGTAACTGTCAATTGACCAGTTGTTGGCTCTTCTTGGCGAGGTACACAGAGGTAATCTGAATTGTTTCTTGATTGTACTGCGGTGAATGTTACATCAGCTGTAAGACTATCGCTCTGGGCCGTATTGTCTACTTGTGAGCCATTGCAAGAAAATCCTGTACCACGAGCGAGTGGGCCGTTGTTGCCAGTTTTACCTAGAGCGTCTTGTGCTACTGGGGTAAGAGTTATAGCACCAAAGCACCAACCCTTGCCGATAAAGCGCTCAGAACCGCCTGGAAGTGGGCCTTGGTCACCCCAAATGTTTGTCCCTGAGTCTGCGAGAGGCACAGTGGCCACATCACCTACGCCAAGAGCACCGATTGGTCCACCTGGTAAGGTTGTTTCGTTAGATTCGAGGACATTGTCACCATCGTCAGCCCACCAAAGGAAGTTTACTTGATCTGCAAGCTCACCACCGTTTGGATCATCGGTAAGGTCACCATCCTTGATTTCAGGAGTGTTGCGGTTGTTTTCATTGTCACTTGTGAGCGTTACTGCCGCACAAAGCCATGAATCGTTATTATCTACATGAATGCTAATGGTATCTTCTCCAATATCACCTGGCTTAATATCGTCGAAATCAAAGAATTTCTCGATTGTTAAATCACGCAATGTCCAGCTTGTGTTTTCGTTCAATACTAATTGACCAGTGCTTGTACTGGTTACATAGCTTTCGTTGTCGATCTTGAGATCGATTTCACCTGCAGTAAATGTGTTGCCTGTCGAAGTTTCAGTATCAGAAAAGAATGATTGTGTGCCGCCGTATGCGAGTGCCGCTACACCGACAATAATTGAAAGGCTAAGAAATATTTTTTTTGTATTCATTATGTTTTGGATTTTTAATTTTAAAGAACTTGTAATTAATAATATTCTGGAAACTATTTCGACCTTTTTAAAATTATCGTTATCGATTTTTTATTAGTCAAAACACAAAAAGATCCGCGATCAGCGGACCTTCATCATTTTAACTAAAATCGAGCCAGCAATCCTTCACTTTGTATAAATAAAAATAAATACAAAATGGGGCGCAGGCTGCCAGCCCGATTTTAGCTAAAATAAAAAGAGCGCCGATCTCTTCTTGACGAATAAAAAAATCGTTTTAAACCTGCGCCCGTTAAATTTTTAATGGACAATCCTAACTTGTCACCTACCATTCTTAACAAGTGACAACGGATGCGTCAAGAAAAAATCAAACAAAAATTATCCACACTAGTGGATATCGAATTTCTTCCTACCTATAAAGCAAAAAAGGTCTATTGACCAACTATAATAATTATCGCAAAGCTATTGCAAAATACCGAGACGAGCAAAAGTTTTTGAAAGTATTGCGTTTTGTGATTGAGAATTTTTTGTGTAGAGATATTTGTACAATCGGCTTTGATTGTATTTGCTATCAATATGGGCAATGCGTTTTATCGCTCGCTGTTTGAGTGATGGGTTGTTTGTACGATAAATACTTATCTCGAGTGCGCGTTGAAGATCTTCGCGCTTGCCAAGGCGCTTAAATTCCGCCAAATTATCTTCCATATGGATTTTGCATCCAAGGCCATGTGCGCGAGTGTTTGCAACGCGATCGGCAGTTAACGGTTCACAAAACGAAGTTGCTTTATCAAACACACCTGCAATTTCAAGTGCAAGCATCGTACGCAAACATTTTTCACATTTTGAACAATTATATTTTCCTTTTGGATTTTGGTAACACACTTTAAGATATTTGAGCGCAGTGTCAGATTTTGCTATTTGCCACAAAACTTTGTCGAGTCGGCGTGCTTCATTGCCATCATGAATAATCCTCATAGTTTCTGAAGACCACAGCGGATCAGTATCGGGATGCGTGCCATATGGCATCATCTGATCCCACGAGTACGTGCCTGCGACATATATCTTCTCAAAGCCCGCCCTAAGTGCGAGTGCGACAGAACCGAGCCCTCCACCTACTTCCCAGTCCCAATCGACATATAAATCAACAAAATCGCGAATATTTGTCTCGACGGGCACCACCTCAACACCTTCGCGTTTGGCAATTTTTTGCACATTGGTCAAAACCTCCTTATACAAAGCCTTATTTGAGAGGTACATATCAAAGCCATGCACCGATATTAAGTGAGTTATCGAGCTTTTGTTTTTTAAAAATGTATAAAAAGAATCAACTCCTCCAGAGAAAAAACACGCAGTATCCTTGCCCGCCTTGATATCAGGTACCACACGGTCAGCAGAAATCGCAATCGGGTGAAAAGCATCACTCCAACTAGAAAAAGTAGTCATTAATTTACGAGTGTTGGCGAAGAATTGAGTGGATATACTCCCCTCAACCGTAATATCCTCGCGCATCTGCATACATGGGAGCAACACTGCCGCCAAAAATGGACTCGCATCTGTCGCTAAAAACTTTTTGTATTTTTTAGGTACTCGGAAAAAAAGCTGATATGTCGTACGCTCACGCCAAACAATCGTGGCCGCAAGAACACTTTTATCACCTTCTTCGTAATTCTGAATATCTTTTATAACCATACATTTACAATGCTTTAAAAAATACTAACGTCCGATACCAAAAACCTTTTTGTTCTTTTGTCAGCGTTATCTCAAACTGCTGACCTGGTCTTGAAATCGTACTGTTGGCTGACCCGTATCCAATTGCATGAAATTCTATCGGCAAACTTCCCTTTGGATAATATGGAAGCTCAAAGTACCCATACTGATCGGTAATTACTTCGCGAAACTTACTTAAAACCGTTACGCCAGCAATTGGTCTATCTAGCTCATCTTTCACAAATCCATTCACTTTTAACGGATGATAAAAATTTTTGATGATAGAAACTGCAGGTCGCGCAAGAATCTTGCTACTCCAAATTTCAGTAGACCCCCCAACACCAGTCCAATAGTTCACTCCCACCACTTGTGGGATTTTTGTTAATTCATACAATGTAGCCTCAATCCATGCGGCTTGAGTTGTCGCTGACATTGATCCGTGAATATCAGGTATGGGAGCTCCAAACTCGCCTATAACGATATTTCCCTTACTCGATGCCGCAATTTCTTCAACATCACGAGCAAACTCTGTCGGCGACTCTACATAATGATCCAAGGCAACTATACCACCTAAAGCGCTCGTAGTCAAGGGGTCCATGACAAGGCGCGCCACATCTGCATTCATCGAATTATAGTTAGCGTGAACGCTTTTTCCGATGCGTAAAAAAGTATCTTCGGTAGCAGTATGTTCTTTTATAAGAAACGCTCGATGACCAATTACATCATTGTTGTGTCGTGGATCACCGGGACCACCATTTTCACACTCTGGACAAGGGGTAAAAATATCACCATCTTCAAATAAATCTTTGTGAGTTAAAATAAACTCTTTTATTTTTTTTATGTGCTCATCACGATTCAACCGAGGATAACCAAACCACCCCTCCCAACCAGAAAGGTTACCTCGAAACCACACGTTGAGATCATTTCGACGCGCAGCCTCTACCCAACGAATAAGGTACGGGGCAAACTCTTCATCATATGGGGTATTGATTGATACATGAGATGCGCCCGTCGCTGCGATATTGCGTACTTGGTCTTCAATAACTTTATCAAATTCAATATCATTTATTTTTTCTCGAGCTAAGTCGCGAGAGTATTTTGAAGTATCAATAGATGTAACGGGCCAAAAATGAACCTGTGAATTACTATATATCATTGTCTTGGAATTTGTGCGTAATGCATTATATACAAGCACCACAAACAAAAACCCAATACAAACCGCCCCTAACACCCACAAACTTCTATACAACCGAAGTTTTTTTACCTTACTAAGACTCGCCATGGTTATTTTTGCTTGCCCAATACCGCATCAGTCTGCAGGTCTGCCATATATTCAGGCTTAAGCTCATAGATATCCGCGAATGG
>CAYIZO010000036.1:0-6978 GCA_964368005.1 uncultured Candidatus Saccharibacteria bacterium | reverse complement strand
ATTAATTGAAGAAAAAATTGTTACTTTAGTTATTCAAATCAATGGTAAGGTGCGAGATTCGGTAGAAACGGTAGTCAACATTACAGAGAAAGAAGCATTAGAGCTCGCATTGAGTAGAGAGAAGGTAAGAGTCTTTATAACGGATAGTGCATCAAAGAAAGTTATTTTTGTTCCAAGGAGACTTATCAATATTGTTGTGTAGATAATTCTTGATAAATTTTAAAAAGCGTGGTATTAAAGCAGAGGAGGGTAGGCTTGTCATGCTCTTTTTAAATTAGTAGGAGAGGGGGCACTCTTGTGCTGGACACATTTACCAAGCTGACGAGAACTGATTCGCTCGAGTATGCCGTGCTCGACATCCCAGAAAAGCGACTCATGCTTGCGGTCTTGGAAGACGCAATTAATCAGTATAGGATAAATGAAAGTTTAGAGGCAAAGAGATGGTTACAAAGCGATTCAAGGATGTGGGCATATTCATTTGTAAATATTTGTGAGGTTTTGGATCTTGAGCCAAGTTATTTGCGCAAAGGCTTGTTAGTTAGGGTAAGGAGTTCACAAGATGCTGATACCGATAGAAGGCGGAAGGGGCATCTCCGGCGTCACCGGCAAATATAGCAAGGGTCGATTTATTCGGCCCTTTTCTTTATAATAGTAAATATGAGGAATAAGATTTTTGCGGGGCTTATTATGCTATTGATCGCATTTGCGGTTATATTGCGATTATTCCCCACGAAGCCAGCGATATCACCTACCCCTGTAGTTGAGCCATCGCCTCCACCGATTGTTGTAGAGCCGACACCTCCGCCGTTAAGTGACTTAATTAAAGTAAATTACCCAAAGCCAAACGATGTTATAAAAAATCCTGTAAGTATTTCAGGCGAAGCTCGGGGCACATGGTTTTTCGAAGCATCTTTTCCTATAACTATTTTAGACGCAAATAGAAAAGTGCTTGCAAAAGTGCCTATGCAGGCAACTGCAGACTGGATGACCGTAGATTTTGTCTCGTTTGAAGGGATAGTGTCATTTATAAAATCAACAACAACGACTGGCTTTATTATATTTGAAAATGATAATCCTAGTGGCGAGCCAGAGCGGTCAAAGTCGATTGAAGTCCCAGTTCGATTTGAGTAACAATGAGTCGCACTGCGCAAATAGATGTTGATGAGATAGAACATGGGCTTTACGATGTAGTGGTCGATTCTTTTACTACGGCACGAACATTTCGTGTGACTTTGCGAGATGAAGCATATGAATATCTTGGAATAGGACGAACTCGAGAAGAGTTAATAAGAGATGCATTTCGATTTTTACTTGAACGTGAGTCAAAAGAAAATATTCTTGAGGAATTTAATATAGATGATATTAAAAAATATTATTCAGATTTTGAGGAAGAAATTATTAAATAAAAAATGAAATCACTAAAACGAAAATTTTACCTTTTTTGTACGAGTATTCTTGGCGTGCTTCTTGCTACAATTATTCATGCCCTTATTGAGGGGTGGTATATCGCCTTGCTCATAAGTGATTTTGATATTTATAGTCTTGGCTTGTCATGGCCAGAATGGTTTATTGTTCATAATATTGTTGCTGGAGCTTTTTGGTTTTTTGGAGTCTTGGGAGGTTACTGGCTTGGTGTTCGCTGGTGGCAGATAGTGTATATAGAACATCGGCATTGGCTACGACGCAAACACAAGTAATGCGTATTGAGATTTTGGTAAAGCCGCAAGCACGTATAAATAAAGTCGAGAAGACGGCTGTTGGATTCAAGATATTTACAACTGCTCCAGCTCAAGAGGGCAGAGCAAACGAGGCGGTCATACAACTTCTTGCTGAATATTTTGATGTTGCGCCTTCACAGGTAAATATACTGCGTGGACATGCATCACATAAAAAACTTGTTGAAATTAATAGGTGAGTATAGTGTAAATCAATGAACCAGATAAGCATTAATGACATAGATGTTCTTGAAAAAGCTTCTCGAGTTATTTTGGACGGAGGAGTAGTTGTTGTACCGACTGATACTGTGTATGGACTTGCGTGTGATGCATTTAATGCAGACGCTGTTGAAAAGTTGTCTTTAATAAAAGAGCGTGATCGTGGGAAGGCGATACCGGTTTTTGTGAACGATCGAGCGCTCCTCGATAAGGTTGCGCTTCTCGGTGAACCAATGGGTACAATTTTATTTAACTTTTGGCCTGGAGCGCTCACTGCGGTACTTCTTGCCCAGTCGGTTTTTCCAGAAGTTTTGCAAGCAGGTACGCCAACAGTAGGTGTGCGCATTCCTAACTATTCCTTTATACTCGAGCTTACCGGTCGACTCGGTAGACCGCTTGCCGTTACATCGGCAAATAAGTCGGGACAAGGTGCCTCAACACGCATTATTCGTGTGGTTCATGATTTCCAAGAAGGTGTTGCCCCAGACTTAATAGTTGATGCTGGAGATCTTCCGGAGAGCATTCCCTCAACAGTTATTGATTGTACTAAAACACCACCGGAGGTTCTTCGTGAGGGGAAAATATCAAAGAGTCAATTTTTTGATGTAGCAAGACAGTACTTTAGTCCAACTAATTATAAATAGAAATGAAAGATAAAAAGATAGAAAAATTAATAAAAGAAGAGATGAGTCGACAAGCAGACATGCTGAATTTAATTGCGTCTGAGAACTATGCATCGAGTGATGTTCTTGAAGCTCTCGGGAGCATATTGGTAAATAAGTATGCTGAGGGATACCCAGCCTTCCGTTATTACGGTGGAAATGAATTTATTGATAAGATTGAACAACTAACGCAAGCTCGAGCACTTAAACTTTTCAACCTTTCTATAAAAGAATGGTCTGTAAACGTGCAGCCGTATTCGGGGTCGCCTGCAAATCTTGCAATATATTTAGCCCTTGTTCCACCAGGAGAAAAAATTATGGGGATGAAGCTTGATATGGGGGGTCATTTGACGCATGGTCACAGGGTAAGTGCCACAGGAAAGTTTTGGCATCAAGTGCCATACGGAGTTAATAGCGTGTCAGAGGTGCTTGATTATGATGAATTATCAAAAATCGCACATCAAGAAAAACCAAAAATGATTGTTGCTGGGTTTACTGCATACTCTCGAGTTATCGATTTCAAAAAATTTAGAAAAATTGCAGACGAGATAGGGGCAGTATTGATGGTAGATATGTCACACTTCGCGGGGCTTGTAGCAGGGCGGGCGTATTCATCGCCGTTTCCGTATGCAGATGTTGTTATGACGACTGGCCACAAAACGCTTCGCGGCCCTCGAGCTGCGCTTATTTTTTCTCGAAAACAGTATTCAGAAAAAATTGATAAAGCTGTTTTTCCAGGCTTACAGGGTGGTCCACATGTAAATCAAATTGCTGCAATTGCAGTTGCGCTTAGTGAGGCAGCGCAGCCTGCGTTTAAAAAATATGCACAGCAAATTATAAAGAACGCAAAGTTGTTATCGAGTGAGCTTTCGCGTTATGGCTGGCGGGTTGTTTCAGGAGGTACCGACTCGCATTTGTTTTTAGTAGATACGTGGCAGAGTGGTATCGGGGGACACAAGGCAGGAGAAATGCTCGAAAGCGCGGGTATCATTGTGAATAAAAATATGATCCCGTATGACATGAGAAGTCCATCTGATCCTTCAGGTATTCGTCTTGGCACAGCAGCGCTTACAACACGTGGGATGAAAGAAAAGGAGATGAAAATAGTTGCAGATTTAATTAATCGAGTATTGAACGGCGAGAAGAGTACAATGATTAAAGTGGAAGTGAGGGCACTTACAAGAAAATTTCCAGTAGCATGATTTTATTTAATGGGAAATCTATCGCTGAAGAAATAAAAACTGCACTAAAACAAGAAGTTGATTTGTTGGGTCATCCATTACGACTTGGTATTGTGATGGTGGGGAAAAATCCTGTTTCTGAAACTTTTGTATCATTAAAAGAAAAATTTGCACGCGATGCTGGAATTGAGACACGACGGTATAAGTTTGAAGAAGATATTACAACGAATGATTTGAGGGCGCGCATGAATGATGTTGTACATGAACCTCAAAACCGAGGTATTATTGTACAGCTGCCGTTGCCGGCCCAGATTGATACACAATCAATTTTAAATACGGTTGTGCCTGAAAAGGATGTTGATATGTTGTCCGCCCGTTCCGTAGGAGATTCTCAAGTAGGCAAGGGGAAGGTATTGCCACCAGTAGTTGGGGCTGTAAAAATTCTTTTTGAAAAAAACGCTATTGAAGTAAAAAGTAAAAAAATAGCGGTTATCGGGTATGGGCGTTTAGTGGGTCAGCCGCTCTCTGTATGGCTGTTGGCGAATGGCGCTCAAGTTACTGTTATCGCCGATGAAAAACAATTTGATACAAATGTTTTAAAAAATGCGGATATAATTATTTCTGGCGTAGGTAAGCCAAAGTATATTAAGGGGGAGATGATAAAAGAGGGAGCGGTTGTAGTTGATGTTGGTACATCTGAAATGAATGGAGAGGTTGTAGGTGATGTAGATTTTGATTCAGTTTCTCGAGTTGCGTCATTCCTTACTCCTGTGAAAGGAGGTGTGGGGCCGCTTACAGTGGCAATGGTATTTAAGAACTTATTAATACTTTCAAAATTAAAATGAAAAAGCTCCGAGCAGCTGTGCTAGCTGTCGGAGCTTTGGAGTTAGGATGTAATCCACGTATAGAGCTGGGTGGGCATGCGCTCGAGAGGCCAGTTGTAGATTTTCCATTGCCATGCAGAACGAGTGGGCCATTGTGTTGACTCAGAGCTGAACCAGAAGTTGTTGGAGAAGGGTTCTACTTCGGTACACACTCGAATGACGATGTTTTCTTTTGACTCTTTGATGGCGAGCTTGAGGTCTCTTACGGCTCGCGATTGGTGAGGTTTTGCCGTTACCAACCAGAGTGTTTTAATACCTCCTGCAATCGCCCACCTTACAGCGCCGCGCATTATGCGAAGAGTCGGCGGTGGACTCCCAAGTTCTTCCTCGGTGAAAGTTGTGTCTACAGAAAGACTAAAGTATTTAATCTGGATGTCTTGCTGGGTGTATATAGGAAAATTGTAGAGGAAAGCTAGCTGCGTAGTAATTCTTGCTAGCAGGCGATTCACTATTGTGTTTCCAGGAGCTCCGAATGAGAGTGATACGATGCCGGACTTGTTCTCCACCAAGCACCTCCTTTCGATAATTTAATGTGCAAAAATTTATTATCATGATAACATTAATTAATATAAAAGTCAAGTTATTTATAAATAAAAAAAAGAGCATTGCTGCTCTTTATGCTCCGATGTCTTTTCGGTATTGCATCCCTTTGAATTTTATTAATCGTACGGCTTTGTAGCCTCTTTCACGCGCTTCTTCGAGGGTAGATCCGGTAGCAGTTACATTGAGTACGCGGCCCCCGGCGGTATAGTGCGTTTTTCCTCTGCATTGAGTGCCCGCATGAAGTACAACTACCCCAGGAATATGTTCTGCATCGATGATTCCACTAATTGGATAGCCAACTTTTATTTTTTTTGATTCTTTATAGCCGGCTGACGCGATGACGATTGAAATCGCAGAGCCATCATGCCATTGAATTTTACGCTATTCAGAAAGTTTATTTGTCTCGGTGGCAAGGAGTAGGTCTACAAAGTCACTTTTCAGAAGACGCATATATGCCGATGTTTCGGGGTCGCCGAATCGAGCGTTGTATTCAAGTACAGAAAGTTTGCCGTCGGGCGTAATTATAAGCCCAGGATACCGACAGCCTGAAAATGGGTTTGTGTCACGAGTAAGCGCGGTAAGTATCTTGCGGATTACTTCTTCGCGAATGATCTGTTCAATGTCTGACGAGATGTGTGAGACTGGAGCATAAGCTCCCATGCCTCCAGTGTTTGTCCCTTGATCTCCATCTCGTAGTTTTTTGTAATCTCGAGAATGAGGAAATTGCAAAAAAATTTCACCGTTTACAATAGCGTGAGCGGAAAGCTCTTGTCCGTAAACAAACTCTTGAATTTGAAAAATGTCTCCCGGTCGGATTTCTTTTATAGCTCCTTCTGCTTCAGATACGTTATTGCAAATATACACCCCTTCCGCATTGTGCAAGCCATCTTTTTTGATGACGCACGGGAATTTGCATTCACTTGAGCATATATATGCTAAAGCTTGTTCGGGCTTGAAGAATGTATGTGTTTCAGGATAATGAATGCCCGCGGCATCCATAAGTTTTTGGCCGTATATTTTTGATGTTTCGATGCGAGCGGCTTTGCTGTTCGGGCCAAATACTGGGATATTTTTTTCACGAAGTTTGTCAGCGAGACCCGTTGCAAGAGCATTTTCTGGCCCGATAACTACGAGATCAAAATGGTTGCGTATTGCAAAATCTGTGAGCAGGAGAGGGTATTCAAAAGATAGTACTATATTTTCTGCTATTGCTGAGGTACCTCCGTTACCCGGTGTCGCAAATAATTTTGGACGATGTTTCGATTGAGCAAGTTTCCATAAGATTGCATGTTCGCGCGCGCCGTTTCCGACAACTAAGATGCGTGGCTGCATGTTCCTTCTCCTTTTCAAAGATCGTTAGTGAAAATCCTTACTTACATTTGCACGACAAGAGTGGAAAATCAAGAGAACTCTTTGTAGAGTTTTTTATAGCATTTTATGCAAAGATGAAGCTTTTTTACAATGTTTTTCTTGTTTGGTGGGGACAATAAAATTGCTCCAAATTGAAAGAGCTCTTTTTTACATTTGTCGCATCTTGGTGTGATTGCCATGTGTGGTGCCGTATTCTTGAATTAATCCAAACGCACTTTTCCGAAAAATCCCCCCCGCGAAAATCTGGAATGGTGGCGGAGCTGCATCGCTGACGATTTCAAGTTTTTCTTTTGCGGCAAATTCTTTGATAACTTACTGTATGAAGATGACATTAGTTACCTATTATGGTCTACTTTGTTGCTGTTTATCATTCCAACAGCTCTTGAGAGATGCTTGTATTTTG
>CAYIZO010000035.1:0-7006 GCA_964368005.1 uncultured Candidatus Saccharibacteria bacterium | reverse complement strand
GATACGAAAATATCGAGCGATGAAATAGAGCGTTCAGTGTCAGTCGGGTTTATTATAAATTTTTCATCTATAAGACCAATGCGAACAGCACTTACAGGGCCTCGCCAAGGAATATCTGAAACCAAGAGGGCCATAGATGCAGCGAAAATAGCTGTAACATCAGGGCTTTGTTCTTCGTCGTGTGAAAGTGTCGAAGCGATTACTTGTACGTCGTGCCGAATTCGGTGGTCAAACAAAGGTCGAATGGTGCGGTCGATAAGTCTCCCGACAAGTACAGCTTCTTCAGAAGGTCGTCCTTCACGGCGAACGAATCGCGAACCTAAAATTCGTCCAGCGGCATAATATTTTTCCTCATAATCTACAGTCAGAGGAAAATATTCCATAGTTTCTTTTGCATTACGAGACATTACGGCGGTCGAAAGTACGGTAGTGTCAGCGTATGTTACGAACACCGCTCCATTTGCTTGCGATACAATTGTATTAAATTCTACAGAGAGTTTTTTACCGTTAACGGTTGTTTCAAAAACTTTTTTTTCTAACATAATATTTATTGTTCTGCTATTTTTTCTTTTTGAGAGCTTGAATCGCGGCGAGAATTATGAAGTAAATATTTTCCGGGTTCTGCCCCGAGATCAACAAATTCATCGACTGCTTCTTTGAGCTTCATTGAGGTGCTTCGTCCAAATGCAAGCACTTCGACGCGGCGACCATTATTTTTTAAATATTCTACAAGAGGTATAAAATCACCATCGCCAGAACCGATGATAGCCGTATCTGTGATTGCTGCGGTGCGGACAGCATCGATAGTAAGGCCTACATCCCAATCAGCTTTTTTAGCTCCTCCATAAAATTCTTGAAGTTCTTTTGCGCGAGTTTCAATACCAAGATTTACAAGGGCTTCAAAAAATGCTTTTTCTTCGCCAGTTTTTGTACTGATTACATATCCAAAAGCGCGAATTAATTTTCTACCAGAGACTGCGGTTTTTAATATTTCTTTAAAATTAACACGAGCTCCAAAGAGACTACGAGCCGAATGGTATAGATTTTGGGCATCGATAAAAACAGCGACACGCTGTTCCTTATGCTTTATGTGGCTCATTATTTCTTAATACCGAAGCGCTTTTGGAGTTCGGTAAGTTTCTTCTGGTCCCCCTGTGCAAGATATTCAAGGAGCGCCTTTCGTTTTGCGACCATTTTTAGAAGTCCACGACGTGAATGATTGTCTTTTTTAAATTTTTTGAGGTGGTCAGCAAGACGGGCGATTTGGTCACACAAGAGCGCAATTTGAACGCTTGAAGATCCGGTATCTTTTTCATGAATCCGATGCTTTTCGACAATTTTCTTTTTCTTCTCAGTTGTAATCATAGTATGGATACCACTGTACCACGGGAACCTCTTTTGGGCAAGAGAGACAGTATGGTAGACTAATATTGTACGACCTATGAATATTAAGAAATATTTAGATGATTTTTTGGAAGATATGGAGCTTGAGCGGGGTCGTTCACAAAAGACTATTGAAAATTATCAATATTATCTCAAGCGATTTTTTGACGAAGAGAAAATATTGTCGCCAAGCAACGTCACAGAGGATAAAATTCGTGCATTTCGTCTTTTTTTGAACCGAGCGCAAGCTGGAAAGGGTGTTTCATTGCGCACGCGAAACTATCATCTCATAGCGCTCCGAATGTTTTTAAAATATTTAGCAAAGCGCAATGTTGTTTCGTTGTCTGCGGAAAAAGTAGAACTTGCGCGTGTGCCCGATCGGGATATTGATATTCCTGCAGCTGACGATCTCATAAGACTTCTCAATACGCCTAATCGCGATACGCTGCAAGGCGTTCGCGACAGTGCGCTTTTAGAGTTGTTGTTCTCTACTGGTCTTCGTGTGGGTGAATTGGTGAAATTAAATCGTGATTCAGTTGATCTTAAACGAGATGAATTTTCAGTACGAGGCAAGGGTGGAAAAATAAGGTTAGTATTCTTATCTCAAGATGCAAAAGATGCATTGTCTCAATATAATAAGAAACGCCCAGATGTTAATGAGGCTCTTTTTGTTGGGATTCAGAAAAAAGTTGGTGGGCGGACAGGGCGACTTACCACTCGTCAAATCGAAAGACTTGTGAAGCGCTATGCAATTAAAGCGGGTATTGCAAATAAAGTTACTCCGCATACATTGCGGCATCTCTTTGCGACAGATTTACTCACAAATGGTGCCGACATTCGATCGGTTCAGGCGTTGCTTGGGCACTCATCGATTACAACGACTCAAATTTATACCCACATGACAGATCGTCAGTTGAGGGAAGTTCATAAATCATTTCATAGTAAAAAAAAGAAATAAAAAAAGGAGGCTGAAGTTTCCAGCCTCCCGAGTTTTGATTTTGCGCCCTTACCTACTCTGACTTTTGCCCTGTCGGATGATTGCTCCAACTTCTCCCCGTGTTCCGGGGATGATCACGCTACTTGCTCCCATTGCCCCACTACCCGTGAGTGTCGGCCGCGGCTCGCCTCTCGTGCTCGGGAAAACTCCCCGTGAGATCCCAGTGCTGTACTGACCTACGCCCGACAACTCCCTCAAGTGACTCAACTTACTCATACTGCCCTCCTGGGGTTTGGGAGGTGCGACGGCACGCGCCCCTCTGGTTGACTTTGGTGAATCCAAGAAAAATTATACAAAATATAACTAAAATTAGCAATTTTTGACTGTTTTTGAGTTGCTATAAACATCAAGCAAAATAAGCCCAGTTTAGCTAGAATAGCGTTGTAGTATAACAGTTTAGTATACTATTGACTAAACCTTAAAAATCTGGTAAAATACACGACAGGTTTGGAAGGTCTTTGACATCGAGAAACTCACTATCAACAAGAAGGGAGAAGGCCGTGGTTGATCCAATCAGTGGGATAGGACGTATTCTTGGAAAGTTGGTTGTTGATCTTGGCACTGAAGTTGGTGCGCATAAAATCCTTGCCGAGGTTGCAGATAAGGGCAAAAAAGCCATCACGGAGGATACCCGCGCTAAGGTCATCGAGGTGCTGTTGCCTCGGGATAACTTTCCGAACATTTGGCGACGACACGCAGAGCTGGATCCGCATCACGAAAACCGATTCATGGCTTTGCTTGGGAAGATCCCAGAGGCAAGCCGACCCAAGGTTTTCGCGGAGATGGAGAAAATGTGCGAAGAACAGTTCGCACAAACGCTCACTGCGCTCGAGCACGATGTCGTCATGCAGGTAGTGCAGCGCATTCTTGCTAAGGCGGGAACGTTCTTGCAAGGAAAGCGTGCAGGACTCGTGGAAAAACTTGATGAGGTCAACAAGAAAAGGAGCAGCCGATGGACGTTCTAGGGAGAATCTGGACGTATGTCTGCAGAGGATTTCAACTGACAGGCAAGAGGATCACGGTCGCGGCAATCGTTCCACTCTTTTTCATCATCCCAGGTGCTTTCGCTGGAGGGTACAGTTGGGAGACAAAGCAGATCTGTCTTCTCATCGGTATTACCATTTCTACGGTAGCTCTTTTGAGAGTTGCATGGAATGGTGCACTCGTCGGTGTAGGCGTTGGAACGGTCATCGCTAGCTCAAGAGGGGTAACTCCCGGGAGAGCGGCACTAGGTGCCGGCCTCGGCCTCTACGTGCAATTTATCAGTGCGATCCTCACGAGCGAAATCGCAATTGGTTTGATCGCATTGGTATTTCCTGCGCATTTGAGCCCTTTGCTGTCGCTCTTCTTGATTCCGATATGTATTGGGCTGTTCGCCTGGTCGTTGTGGCAAGGAGGAGCAGTTTTCTGGCAAAAGACTGTTTTGAGAGTCTTGTCACTCGCTGCTGTCTTGATCGTCGGTTGGGTGGTCGCGCTAGCGATCATGCCAAATATGCTCAAGAATCAATTCGGCAAGACTTCGCTAGCTCCTGATGTGCGAATCGTCGATTCGTCTCTGCTACATGAATGCTTGAGGCGGATTCACAATGAAGTCGCCGATATTCACGACAACGCGCGATCTTCAGGTGGGTACACCGATAGCGACGCCACAATCATCAACGCGTTGGCGCAGAAAGAACTTGAGTGTACTAGGAAGTATCAAGAACCCGACCATGCTCAAAGGCTTTTCGCTTGGGCTAAAAGCTTCAAGCCAGAGCCGGAAGATGAGCTTTCGGTGGCGATCGATAGGGCGACAAGTCCTCCATGGACATTGCCGCAATTCAATTTGCCACCAGCCGAGCTCATGAAGCGGATAGCTGTCATTGGAGTTATTCTTTTTCTACTCATCTTTCTGGTGAGAAAGAGAAAGTCTCTCTTCAGTGATGTCGGTAACTGGATGATCATCATTCTCGCCTTCTTTGGAGTTGGAGCTCTGGTGATGTGGGCGGTGCCTTCATTCTGGGCATCATTTGCAGCATCGAGCACCTACACAATGCTTTTTGGTTCGTATCACCCGTGGGGGTAACGAACATGACAGTGAGAACAAGGAGGAATAAACAAAGGCCCGTAGCACATCAACACGCTACGGGCCATTTTCTTTTCATGCAATAAAAAATATGGTATAAAGTGTTTGCACATAGCCTTTTTGTCCCCGTGGTGAAATGGATATCACGACTGGCTTCGAACCAGTTGTTGGGGGTTCGAATCCCTCCGGGGGCATAATGTGTGGGATTCGAACAGGTTTGAGCGCCAATGGTTCAAGCGAAAATCTGCGAGCTCGCCGGATGAGGCGAGCGAATCTCTCTGGGGCATAGTTTAGTATCCACCCATAGCTCAGTCGGTAGAGCAGTCGCCTCTTAAGCGAACGGTCGTAGGTTCGAATCCTACTGGGTGGACAATGCCGGTGGCATTGTCCACGGTTTTGCCTCCGAGCAAAGCGAGGACATATAATGCAAAACCTATCCCATAAACGCATGAGCACACCAATACCAAAAGAAATTTTTTCTATAATTGAGATACTTGAAGGTTCTGGCTTTCAGGCATTTGCTGTTGGAGGTTGTGTGCGAGATATTTTGATTGGTCGTAAACCAAAAGATTGGGATATTACAACAAATGCTCGACCAGAGGAAATTTTAAAGCTTTTTCCAGATAGTTTGTACGAAAATGATTTTGGTACGGTTAGCATTTTTCCAAAAAATGTTTCCGATCCATCCCTTTCTATGGTTGAAGTCACCCCGTATCGCACAGAGTCAAATTATACAGACAAGCGTCATCCCGATAAGGTCGAGTTCGGTAAAAGTCTCGAGGAAGATTTAGCAAGACGTGACTTTACCATCAACTCACTGGCACTCAATGTAAAAACTGATGAGATAATAGATCTATTCAAGGGCAAAAAAGATTTTAAAGAAGGCTTTGTTCGTGCAGTTGGCAACGCAGAAGAGCGGTTTAGCGAAGATGCTTTGCGCATTATGCGCGCGTTTCGATTCGCTGCAGAACTTGGCTTTTCTATTGAAGAAGAGACAAAAAATGCAATCAAAAAAAAGGCAAAACTGTTGCGGTTTATAGCAAAAGAGCGTATTCGTGACGAGTTTTCAAAAATAATACTCTCCTCCACTCCGAGTGAAATATTGAATATTATGCATGATCTCGATGTATTAAAACTCGTTATGCCAGAGCTCGAGGAAGGATACGGAATCGGTCAAAATAAACACCATATATATTCAGTTTGGGAACACAATTTAAATGCACTTAAGTATGCGGTTTCAAAAAACTGGTCTCTTGAGGTGCGTATGGCTGCCCTATTGCACGATGTTGGTAAGCCACGAAGCAAGCGCGGTGATGGGCCAGACTCAACTTTTTATGGGCATGAAATTATAGGCGCTAAAATGACACAGACAATTCTTGCACGACTTAAATATTCTAAAGATTTTATTGAAAAAGTTTCAAAACTTGTTCGGTATCACCTATTCTATTACAACGTTGATGAGGTAGGTGAAGCATCTGTAAGGAGGCTCATAAGAAAAGTAGGTCCAGAAGATATGGAGGATTTGATAAAGGTGCGTTTTTGTGACAGAATTGGCTCTGGTGTACCTAAGGCAGAGCCTTATAAATTAAGGCATTTTCAGTTTATTATCGAAAAACTCTCACGTGATCCGATATCTGTAAAAATGTTAAAAATTGATGGTGGAGAGATAATGAAAATTGCGAGCATACCTCCAAGCCCACGGGTTGGCGCACTGCTCAATATTTTACTTGAGGAAGTTCTCGACGATCCAAAGAAAAATACAAAGACTCATCTTTCAGATCGTGCGCGTGAGTTAGCGCGGATGAGCGATAAACAGCTAGCTTCCCTTTCGAGCGAGGCAAGAAATAAATCAAATGCGCTTGAAGAAGAGCAGGTCGGTAAAATAAAAAATAAGCATAGGGTAAAGTAAAAAACAGGCATTATTTGGATAGGTTTTGTATAATAAGTCTTGTCTAATGACAAGAGACAAAACCGCGAAATATGCCACAGGCATATTTCGGGATGTAGTATACCGGTAGTACGCGCCCTTCGGGAGGGCGTAGACTGGGTTCGATTCCCAGCATCCCGACCATTCGACTTAGTCTGCTCACCGCGGACTTCGCTCATGGTCTTCGACCAAATAGTATCATGGAAAAAAGTTTTACTTTCAAAGAAGTCGAATGCCCTGAGCCTGTCGAAGGGAGCTATTTTGTGTATCTTTTAGAATGTAAAGACGGTAGCATTTATTGTGGGTGTACGTATAATATGAAAAATAGGTTGAAAGAACATTTATCAGGTGAAGCTGCTTTATGGACAAGTAAACGCTTACCAGTACATTTAATTTATTTTGAATCTTATACATCTTTGCTTGATGCGCGAAGACGAGAAAGACAAGTTAAGGGTTGGGTTGTAAAAAAGAAGGAGCATTTAATAATGGGTAGATGGAGTAAAAAATATAGGGGCTAATAGTATAGTGGTAATACGCGGCATTCGCATTGCCGAGACCGGAGTTCGATTCTCCGTTGGTCCACAATAGAGCTTTTCACGTGAAATGTGTTTACTCCCCTACAGTTTTATGTAAG
>CAYIZO010000034.1:0-7232 GCA_964368005.1 uncultured Candidatus Saccharibacteria bacterium | reverse complement strand
ATTCATGTTCGCTGGTGATTTTACCTCCTAATGTGCGGAGTTCGGCGAGGGCTTTGGCGCCCTCCTCTTTGTTTGGCGGCTTGCCGTGCCACTCAAACTTGCGCTCCATAAAATCGACTCCCTTGCCTGGAATCGTGTGGGCAATAATCATTTTCGGTTTTTCAAAAATTGCCTTCCCTTCTTCGACTGCATTTACAATTTCTTCAAAATTGTGACCGTCGATATCAATCACATGCCAACCAAATGATACCCATTTCGCTCGAAGTGGTTCAAGCGGCATCACATCTTCGGTAAAACCATCAATCTGAATATTATTGCGATCGATAAAGCCGATCACATTCCACATGCGTTCACGACCTGCGAGCATCGCCGCCTCCCACACCTCACCAGCGTCTAACTCACCGTCACCCATAAAACAATAAAACATCGCATCGCGTGAATCCATGCGCGCGGCAAGTGCCATACCAACTGCTTGCGAAAGACCACTCCCTAATGGTCCGCTCGATGTCTCGAGTCCTGGCAATTTTTCGCGATGTGGATGCCCCTGCAAACGCGAACCAAACTTTCTCAGAGTTTTTAATTCTTCGACTGGAAAATATCCCGAATGCGCCATAGCAGCGTACAACACCGGGCAAATATGACCGTTTGAAAGTATGAGTCGATCGCGGTGATCCCACTCTGGATTCTTGGGGTCATGCCGCAATATATGAAAATAAAATGCGGTAAAAATATCAGCCATACCAAGCGGCCCTGCCGAATGCCCTGACCCCGCTGCCAAAAGCATATCAATAATCGACATACGAACATCGTTTGCTTTCTCTGTCAAAATTTTTACTTTTTCATCATCAAGGTATGCCATATAAATTATTTTACAACTTGCGGTTGATACGCCTCGTTGAATGAAACTGGAATTTTTTCGATTTGATTTATATTTTTACCTTTCATGCTTAGTTTTAAAATAATCGATTCTTTTGTATCTTTTGAAAATGCTTGATCAAAAATAAAATTCCCAAGACTGTACGCAATCACTCCCCCATTGTATTCTTCAACTTCTTGGGCTACATGGGGATGATGCCCGATAACAATACGAGCGCCTGCATCGATCGCAGAATGAGCAAGTAGTTGCTGACGCGCATTTGATTTTGTTTGATACTCTTCACCAAAATGAAACGATACTATTAGTATATCAACTTTATCCTTTGCCTGTAAAACAGCACTTTTAACATCCTCGAGAGTCGCGATTGCGATGCCACTTAAAGCATCCCCAGCTGCAACCCATTTTGGACCAACATCTGAAAAACTTAAAAATCCTATACGCTGTCCTTGCCTCTTAACAATTGTAGGAGCATACGCCTCTGTCTTATTCCAGCCTGCGCCACTATACATAATGCCCGCGCGACGGAGTCTACGCAGTGTATCTTCAAGAGCCTCGCGCCCCCAATCTCCCATATGGTTGTTTGCGATTGAAACAACATCGATTCCTACATCATATAATGCTTTCGTAACTGCGGGATCCATTCTAAATGAATATATTGACCCATGATTTGTACCCTTATCAGAGATTGGCCCTTCAAGATTTGCAAAAGTTAAAGCTGGCTCTGGTAAAACATTCTGAATATTTTTAAAGGGATATGTATAATCATCTCCCCCGCGAGCTTCAATAATTTTTCGTATACCTCTATCCATCATAATGTCTCCTAAAAACAGCATCTGGAATTCTTCATCAGAAGCAAAATTGCCATTATTAATTATAAATGGTGAAGCGATGAGCGTATCTTTTTTTATAGTACTGCCATATACAAAACTAGATCGTACAAATTTTAAAATTTCTTTTATATCTCTTTCTTGATCTTGAGATCCTAATACTGCGATGCCAATATCTCGCGTTATAAATTCTGACATTGGCACGCGAAAAAGCGCGACCATCGTACGACCCGCGGCCTCAATATACCCAATCTTGCCGCCGATAAACTCTGGATCATTTGATTTCCAATTATAATTAAACCACGTATGCGTTGTTTTATTTGTGGAAAGGCGCACTGATCTGCGCGCACTCATATCAAGAATCGGCTCGCGAACATCGCGCAAATATTTTAAAAAAGATAATAATTCTTCAGGCGTAGAAACATTTGTCATCTCAAGACCCGATGGATCAGTATATCGTGTACGCGAAAGTCCTAATGCTTGAGCTTTCTGATTCATCAGCTCGACAAACCGCCCCGTACCAAGTTGATGTGCAAGCGCGTAGGCCGCATCATTTGATGACGAGAGAAGAAGTGGTGCCAATAAATTTTTAACAGTAAAAGTCTCGTCTTTTTCAAAACCTCCAGAATCACCATAAATATCAAGATCGTTTTTCTCAATATATACTTCTCGCTCTTGATTAATAGCTTCAAGTGAAATAGCTGCTGTCATCAACTTTGTAATTGATGCTATTGGACGCGCCTCTTGGCGATTTTTTTCAAGAAATGTGTAATGATTATCAAGGTCAACTGCCATAAAAGCTTCAGCTGAAAGGTGAGGCGGATTTTTATGGCGAAGCGGAATATACCCACGCTCACCTACCTCAGTAGTATAATCACCCACAACAATAATCGGTGTATTTTTCTCAGTAAAATCATACACAATTTTTGCATCAGTAGTTTTTAATCGAATACACCCACCCGAAAACCCTTCGGGCACTTGCTTGCCTGAAGAATAATACGGCCAACCGTGAATAAAAAAATTACCAAAAAATCCAATACTATACGGCATCCACACTTCACCTATCGAAGAAAAATGATTTTCTTCTTTTGTTAGTGCTCGATATTCGCCCGTAGGAGTCTCCCAGAACGATCCTGGTCTACCTTTTGATTTAATTGGAAGCTCCCCAACAACCTTGCCGTCTTGATAAAGCGTGAGCGTCATTGTATCAAGATCGGCATATATTGTTTTTCCTGTAGCCGGGATTTGAGCCTCGGAGCTTGCAAGTGGTTTATAAAAAAACTGCCCTCCGTCCTCAGAGGTCAGCGTATTCGCGATCAGCGGCCTTTCCGTATCGTTGGGTGCTATATATAAAGACGCAAATTCATTCTGACTTGCAAGCCCAACGAGATAAAAAGCCGAATAACCAAGAACCACCCCGAGAAATAACGGAGTGGTAACTTTTTTTATAATAGAAAAAATTTTACTCGACATCTTTACTTAATTTTATAAACGCCTCTTTAAAATCAACCCCCTCTCCAAAAAGAGCCGAGCCCGCCACCAATAAATCCGCTCCCGCAAGCTGACACTGCCGCGCAACACCAACTTTTACTCCCCCATCTACTTCAATGAGTATATCTGGCGCTAGCTTTCTTAAATTTATCAATTTATCAATAGTTCTGATATCAAACTCTTGCCCAGAAGGACCTGGCATCACTGCGAGTAATTGAAGCATATCAGCGCGCCCAACAAATGGGATCAACTCTTCCCAAGAGGTATCAGGACAAATTGAAATCCCTGCCTCAATATGTGCAGCTTGACACTTCTCTATAATATTTTGTGGATCGCGAGAAGCTTCCGCATGAACAATAACTCTTGAAACTTCGCGAGTTAGCCATTCGGAAATTTGCTCGTCGGGATTTGCAACCATTAGATGAACTTCCAACTTCGCATTACTCTGAAACCCTTGTAAGTCTCGCGAATTGTTCCATACAGCATGTGGAGTAAATGATCCATCGGCTACATCTATATGAATAATGCGCGCACTTTCTTGGGCAAGGTGTATTCTTTCCTTGAGTACGGAAAAATCAGACACATTAATCGCAGGAACAATTTCAGTTTTAAATTGAGCCATCGATTTCTTTGATACGGCGAACATGGCGCTCTTCATTAGAAAATTTTGTTTCAAGCCATAAAAGTATGGCACGCTCAGCACTCTCACGACTCACAAAACGAGCGCCAATCGATAAAATATTTGCATCATTGTGCTCACGAGAAAGTTTAATAATATCAAGAGCTCCACCATAATATTCAGCAGCACGCACTCCCTTTACCCTGTTTGCAACTATAGCTTCCCCTTCCCCTGACCCGCCAAAAATTATTCCAAATGAGCCTAAATCTTTTGCGACAGCTTCTGCTGCAGCACGCATATATGCAGGGTAGTCATCATCTTTATCTAGGCGCATCGCACCTAGATCACTAACTTCGAAACCGTGTGTAGAGAGAAGTTTTTTTATTTCTTCCTTCAGCTCAAAGCCCGCGTGATCCGCAGCCAAATAAACGCGAGTTGCCATAAAATTTATTTTATATTCTCACCGGCCTTACGGACATGCTCGATAAGCGTATGCACATAGCCCCATTCGTTGTCGTACCACGAACATACTTTTACGAGAGTGCCGCCGATCACTCGTGTAAGACCTATATCAACAATCGCGCCATACGGTTCGCCTACTATATCGGACGAAACAAGCTGATCATCAGTCACTTTCAATACGCTCGACCACTGTGGAGACTGCGCTGCTTCACGCAAAATTTTGTTTACCTCTTCTGCTGTCGTTGGTCGACTTGATACAAATGTAATATCGGATATTGAACCTACTCGTACCGGCACCCTAAGCGCAATTCCATCAAATTTTTCTTTGAGTACTTCTACCGCACGCGTTACGGAAACCGCAGCTCCCGTGGTTGATGGTACGATATTTTCTGCGCCTGCTCTGCCCCGACGCCAATCTTTTGCATCAGGACCATCTTGAATCCGCTGAGTCGCAGTATATCCGTGTATAGTCGTGAGCATTGCTTTTTCGATGCCAGGATTTTGCGCAAGGATTGAAACTACAGGAGACGCAGAATTAGTTGTGCAAGATCCATTTGAAGTAATAATACAAGTTTTAAATAACTGTTCGTTGACACCATTGAGTACCGTGCGAGCATCGCTTGTCTCTTCATCTTTTGCTGGCGCAGTAATTACTACGCGCTTGGCACCCGCTGTAATATGACCTCTCGCGCCTGCGAATGACTCAAAAAGGCCTGTCGCCTCGATGACAATATCAATCGCATGCATGCCCCACGGCAATTTAGTCATATCTTTTTCACCCACAAACTGGACCTCGCGACCATCTACAACAAGCATATTGCGAGCCACATCAGCTTTAATATCGTGATTCCACCTACCATACGTCGTATCGTACTTTAATAGATATGCCAAATTTGCAATATCACCAAGATCGTTGATTGCAACGACATCAAACCCTGGCACACCAAAACTTGCTCGAAAAAATAATCTTCCAATACGCCCAAAGCCATTTATTGCAATTTTCATGATTCGTTTATTTTTAGTTTTTGTAAATACATATATGCAGAAAGCGCAGCTTTAACCCCATCACCCGCAGAAATATTATTCTGCTTGTATGCCTCGTCAGTCGCGTCACCCGCGGCCCAAATGCCCTCACGCGACGTTGCGGATGTGCGATGGTCAAGAATAATTTCACCAAATTTATTGAGCTGAACCAAATCTTTGACCATTTCAGAATTTGGAACTGCCCCAATTTCTATAAATACGCCCCCAACCGCAAGACGCTTAATCTCATCTTTTTGTGTATCTCGATATTCGATACCGCCAACAAATTTCTTATCTTTATCTCCGTATATTTGTTTGCTCTCTGCATGAAAAATTACCTGAACATTTTGTGCACGCGTAACCTTTTCTTGTGTTATAGGATCTCCTTTTAATTTTTCACCATATTCGAGCAAGTAAATTTTAGTAGCATATGGTACTAAATCAAGCGCAGCCTCAAGTCCTGCGTTGCCTCCACCAACAACTGCCACTTCTTTTCCTTTGAAGAACGGGGCATCGCAAGTAGAGCAGTACGCTACACCTCGGCCATTGAATTCTTCCTCCCCTGGCACGCCAAGCTTTCGTCGTCGTGCACCAGCCGCCACAACAATAGTCCTACCACGATATGTCACACCATTTTCAGTGGAGACTAAAAATACCTTACCTTCAGATTGTGATACTCGATATACTTTTTCGCCAGTAACAATCGTAATCGATTCTTGAGCTCGAAGATGGGCTTCAAGATTTTGAGCAAAATCGATACCTGAGATGCTTCGCGTACCTATCCAATTTTGAATATCTGCAGAAACCTCTGACTGCCCGCCAAAAGATTCAGTTATTAAGAGCGTATGGAGTTGTTTTCGTGCTGCATATATTCCTGCCGCTACTCCACCCGGACCTCCACCAACAATAATCAGATCATACATAAGTAAATCATATCAGCCGTTACGACTGTGGTCAAAAATTATTCTGTGGCAATTGCTTTTAATTCTTCAAGTGTGGCTTCACCACAAATCCATTTTTTGGTATTTGGATTTATGAAGAACGGAACGCCACCACAATGGCCCTCATCGAACTGTTCAAGCTTATGTGCGTTATCGTTATTGTGCCAAACTTCATACGACTCGACTTGTACTCCTTCTTTTTTCAACTGTTCAATGATGGGCTTCATATTAAGACAGTGCGGGCATTCGGTGCCAAAAAATTCATACAGCATATATTATTTTTTATCTTTCGCGATATCCAGGAGTGCTCTGCCCAACAACTAGTAATACTTGACCAATAAATGGCTTTCCCGTGATTGTACTCGTTCCTCGAAGATAGATAATATATCTTCCCGGAACATTTACGGTCGCATTTTGAAGAGTCGAATTAAATTGCACTGGTACATACCGACCCAAACCATCAGGATTTGTTTGTACAAAGGTTTGTCTAATATCTCCATTAAAGTAATGTGTGAAGCCGGAATTTGATGGGACTGGAATTGCTACACCAGCTGGGTAAACATTGCCAGCGTCTGTAGCATCACCAACGCCGTTGGCGCATGGCACTGTAACATTCGGAGCAGGAATAGGACAATTATTAGTACCGTACACACCATCAATTCGATCATCACGATCAACTGCATCGACCGTAATCAACACTGGCTCTGGAGATGCGCCAGTCCACTTAACAGAAAGCATTGTAGGATTTGAATCGTCACTTGAAATATTAATATCTCTGAAAAAGTGGCCATGTCGCGCCGGAGATACTCCAGCCGTATGATCAATGTTACATTGTGGATTATTTGGATGACATAAGTCTGTAGCGGGCAATGTTGGATCAGGCTCCGGTCGTGGATTATGTGTAATTACAAATGAATTCGGAGCCGGAGCACTCACGGTAACCGCAGCAGTCGGCTGTGCAGTTGCCGTACCACGTGTTATGCGAACACGTG
>CAYIZO010000033.1:0-7655 GCA_964368005.1 uncultured Candidatus Saccharibacteria bacterium | reverse complement strand
ACCGAGTATCCGGCAGACCCGATCACCTCAGCCTTGTATTCAGGGCCGAGGCGTGCGAGCGTCGACTTGATGGCAGCGAGAAACTGATGTCCTCCATCGCCCATGATCGCGACGAAATGAACGCCGTTCTTTGGGTGAGGATTGCCACCAGCGAGCTCCTCCGCAAACGCGATGAGGCTCGCCTGATTCTGCGCGACATCATCCTGACGGATGAAGTCGACACAGATCCCACGACGATCGTTGATGCTGCCAGGCTGCGTAGAGATGCCGCCGTTACCGACGAACATCCCAAACTGCGCAGCCCATGCCCAAACATGTTGACGAATGCATTTCTCCGGCTTGGACGCCGGTTTTTGCGAAGAAGCATTCGCCACGGGAACCGTGGCGGGCTGCTTCGCGACCTTGACCGCAACCGGCGGCGGAACGTTGACCGGCAAGTCCACCTTGCGGGGAATTGACGGAACTTTCTCTGCCGGCTTGGGAGCGTAGTGCTCGATGCCGTACCTGGCTCCGAAAAAGATGGCAGCCGCGCCGGCAACACCGAGCGTGACTCGTCCTGTGAGAGTGAGTGCCATGTCTTGCTTCTCCTTTTTTTCGTTTGGTTGGAGTTTCGTTCTTGATTACTTCTTGATCGCGTCTCGATAGATGCTCTCGGAACCCTGTTGCATCTCGACCGGTTCGCGAGTATCACCTCGCACGCCGGCAATCAGCAAACGCTTGTCATCGCCCAAGAGCAAAGAATCTCCCTGCTCCCAAGCCTCGATTTCCCGAATCGCATCTTCGTTGTAGATGCCTTGCTGAAGATCAATACCATCGAGAACCTTGTCTGACATCCGCATGAAGCTCTCGACCTCGCCAGATTTCGCGGCGATATCTTGAGCGACATGTGCCAGTGCCATTTCGGCAAGCTCACGACCTGTCGGGTCTCCCTGCAAGATGCTCTTGAGATCAGTCATCATCGAATGAGCGGCACGCATGGTTTCCCATTTGTCGCGCTCAGTCGAGATTTTGATCTCAGTGACCTCCACCAAGAGATCGACCTTGTCGGCCATCGCCGCAAGCCCTCTCTGCATGACTTCCACTCGAGCGAGAACTTCGGCAATGTCTCGGTTTGCTTCACCGAGAACTCCTGCCTTGTACGCTCTCAACACGAATTGCTTCTTCTGCGATGCACGACGAGCCGCAGCTCCCTCTCTCAGGAGTTGACTCCTTTCAGCGTCGCGTGCACGGATCCCCGCTTTCATCACTTCGATTTGACCGTCGAACAAATGACGCTTGTCGTTGAGCTCTTCTCGCCGTCTGCGAAGTTTGGTGAGTTGGTTCTCCATTACTCCAAACGGATCGAGCACGACCAGAAGGCCGCCTACTTTCCGCACGAAGCTCATGTAGATGTTCGAAAAAATCGTCCACGTCATCGGCGTCATGATTGCGATCACGAGAATGCCAGCAAGAACGCTAGCAATCGCGAGATACACGACGCTGAAGACCAGACTCGTGAGAATCGGGATGATCTTGAAGATACCCCAACCCGCAAGAGCCGCGAGCCCCATGCCCAGAAACCTTCCGACCTTTCGCTCCTCTTTTTTCCAAGGAGCGATGAATGTCTCGGCTTTCTTCATGCTTTCTCCTTCTTCGCTAAGACGCCGAAGCGTCTGCGAGCTTCTTGATCTCGGCTTTGATACGCTCATTGATCGCCGCTGCTGCGGTATCGATTTCGCGCCCACGAAGCTCGAGACGAGTTTTTTTGCTCTGCATCTCCGTACGCTGAGCATCGCGATCTTTTTCGAGATTCGCGATTTCTGCCCGAAGCGTTGTGATGCGCTCATCGAGAGCACCAACAACTGACTCTTGCTCAGAAAGAGCTACCTGCTCCCCCTGAAGAGCGTTGCCAAAGGCACGCTTTTCGGTGACGACTTGCGCCGCCATCTTCTCGAGCGCGCCCTGAATAGCATTCCTCGTAATTCCACTCACACCCATCGCTTTGATTGTAGCCTTGTAACGCTTCACCGGATCGGCGATTGCGTCCTCGAGACCTGCAAGCATTGCTTTGAACTGCTGATACGCTGGATCTGCCGCGCCGAAAACACGCTCTTCGAAAAGATTTGTGATCTCGACTGACACAGCAACTGCCGATTGATGACCCTGACTTGCAGGAGCATCCGGCTTGGCGATAGAACCGTCGGGCTCGTCAGAAGTGACGAAAATTGATATCACCCCTTCCAAGGCTCGCCTGATGCGTTCTCCGCTAGATTCTTCGTCGTCTGCCATAGTGCCCTTTCCTCCTTTTCGGCTATGCCGAATTTGCTTTAATCCACGGGCTTTTTGCTTGTAATTTCAGTATTTTAGGCGTTTAAAACGCCCGCTTTTTCAAGCCTTCTCTAGCAAGCACACTACATCATAATTTGATGTTTGTCAATAGCTTAAAATTCCAAAAACTTAGTAGCCCTAAGGGGAATCGAACCCCTGTTACAAGGATGAGAACCTTGTGTCCTAACCACTAGACGATAGGGCCATGTAGCTAAAAATATATCAGAAATTTAATGAGTTTTCCAATATGAGTCTTGGCGTACTAAAAGCTTTGGCGCATCTTCTGGGCGCGCCATAAGAGCTTCTACAACATATTCCATCCGCACACCTTGAGAACCTTTCACGAGCACAACATCATCTTCTTTTATAAAATTTTTCAAAAATTCCGCAGCAGCTTTTGAATCTGCAAACCAATGGAATTCTTTTGCGCCCGCGCTTTCCATGCTCTTTGTACGAAGCCCAACGGCGATTAAAACATCTGCAACGCGAGCGGCACTCTTCCCTATTGCTTCATGAGCTTCTTTTGTAAACTTACCAAGCTCAAGCATATCTCCTAACACAGCAATTTTTCTGCCCGCTGGAATCGATGATAAAGTTTCAAGTGCCACAGCTACCGCAAGCGGTGAAGCATTATATGAATCATCAATAATAAGCGATGACTGAATGCCGTCAATCAAACAAAACCTTCCGGGCATCGGCTTATATTTTCCAAGCCCTTCTGCAACTTCTATCAGATTCAATCCTTTAGCGAGACCGACAGCTGCTGCCGCAAGTAATGCATACATGCTTTGAATACCAATTACATTTTGGTTTTTAATTGGTATTGATTTTCCATCATAATCAATACGAAATGAAATGCCACTCGATTTATGACTTCGTGAAAATAATGCTTTGTACCCTGATGTAATAAGAGCCGACTCTTTATGTGCTCCATATGTTAAAACATGCGCCTTCGCGCGCTCACGCATAGAGAGCACGAGCGGATCATCAGCATTAAGGATTACAAATCCATCTGCAGAAACTACTTCTACGAGTTTGGCTTTTTCTTTTGCAACACCTTCAGCGCTTGTAAAATACTCAACGTGTACTGGCACCTCTCCAATCGCAGTAACGACTGCTATTGTAGGCTTTATCCACCTTAAAAGACTATCAAAATCTCCTGGTCGATCAACACCAAGCTCAAGCACAAGCATTTGTGGATATGGCGCGCGAGAAATAACTCTCCACGCACCCAAAATAATATTTCGCAACCATTGTGAAGGCGAACTCCATCCACTTTCTAAACCTAATATCGCAAGCGGTACGCCTATCTCACTGTTGTAGCTTTTAGGACTCTTGCCAACAATATAATGTTCCCCTAGTAATGTTGCTATCGCTTCTTTAGTGGTTGTTTTGCCGACACTCCCAGTAACCCCAACGACAGTTGGTTGGAATCTCTTCAAAACCAAGATCGCCTCAAGGCGTAATATATATAATATTATTTTTTTACCAACACGACTTATCATAATTTTTTATCATTTAACTCTTGTGGCCTATCTGGCAGTACTTCAAAATAAGAAAAAAGATGTTTCATAATACTACGAAATGGCTCAGTAAGTGATTCTGAAGCATACCGAATTCCCTGCGGTCGCTCTATATACAATACCACGAGAAATTGAGGATCGTATGCAGGTCCATATCCAAAGAATGTATGCATAAATTCATCAGAGTATCCTCTGCGATCTACCGAGGCAATTTGTGCAGTACCCGTTTTTGCGGCGACAGAATATCCAGGAATTTTTCCATGCCCGCCCGCAAGCTTCGTATCTACAACTTCTACAAGCATTCGAGTAATTGTTTTTGAAGTCTCTTCCTTAAGAACACGCTTTGGCTCTGGAACTTTCTTCTGCTGAGTAAGGCCGTTTGCATAGCGAACTTCTTCTACAATATATGGAGTGACTAATAAGCCTCCATTTCCAAGACTTGAAAGCGCACGCGCAAGTGCGAGTGGCGTCATATTAATACCTTGTCCAAACGATGCCGTCGCATACTCAATCAATCGCGAGCTATCAAGGTTCTTCAAATTACCAACTGCTTCATTTGGTAAATCAATATTTGTTTTCTCTGCAAAAGCATACTTATGAAAATAATCACGCAATCGATCTTTACCAAGCTTTTCCATAACATGTACTGCTCCCATGTTTAGCGACTGAGAAAGAATTTCTTGAATTGGCACTCGCCCACGCGCCTTACCATCAAAATTTTCTATCCTTCTGCCGTCAATGGTACGATTCCCCGTATCAACATACGTATCAGTAGACTGTATTGCGCCAGCGTCAAGAGCTGCCGCAATGGTTAATGGTTTAATAACTGACCCCATCTCAAAAAGGTTTTCTACAAGCGGATTTTTAAATACATTTGGATCTTTTTCTTTTGAGTAAAGATTCGGATCATACGATGGCATTGATGCAAATGCGAGGATTTTACCCGTTCTTGGATTCATAATAATCCCGCCCGCACTTTTTGCATTATATTTTTTAAGTGTAGCTTCAAGACTGCTAACCAAAAAAGCTTCTACTCCTGCATCAATCGTCAGATGTATGCTTGCACCATCTTTTTTATGACTAATGAGGCTCTTTCCAAAAAGCAAAAGACGGGTGCCAGCACTGCCATCACCAGTAAATGAACCATTTTCGCCCGATAAATCTTTATTGTAGAATCTTTCAAGGCCATACTGACCAGTCCCGTCAGCCCCGACAAACCCAATCGTTTGTGAAGCAAAATTTCCTGCAGGATAAAACCTACCCGGTTCGAGTTCAAACCCAACTGCGCTAATTGCAAGGTCCTCTAGCTGTTTTTTAATACTGTTTGGTACGCGATGTTGTATAACCTCATATGGATCATTCTTTTTCTCTGCTTTCATAATAAACTCTTCTTTATCAAGAATAAGTCCTTTATCTATAAATTTTTTATATAAATCTTCACTATTACTTACAAGTTTTGGATTAATAGTAAGGAGCCAATCATCTTTTGTAGTAGCTACCGGATACACCCTTTGCTTTTCGTGAACAATAATATCTCCTCGCTTTCCTGTAAGCGTACCTGTGACAGCCTGCTGTCGATCAGCACGCGCCTCAAATATATCTTTATTAACAACCTGCAACCAAAAAAGGCGCCCAATAATAACAATAAAGAGGAGCGCAACAATAATATCGAGCGCAGTTATGCGTGCCCGAATTGTTTTCATATGAAAATACTATTGAGACAAGAATCCAACGACCGCATCAGCACGAATATATTGTGGATCATTCACTGCAACAAAACCAGCGGCGCGAGCTTTTGGAGCTATATGCTCGAGTGCAAGCTTAAGATAGTTTGATTCAATTTCTTCATGAATTGCATTTAACTCAAACATTTTTTCGCGATCCGTTCGCATTTCACTTCCGGTAATTATATTTGCATTTGAAACTGCAACTGCAAAAATGCCACACGCAATATTTATTCCTGCTAATAAAATAAAAGCTTTCTTTTTCATATGTTTTCCCATGCGCGCAGCTTCGCACTTCGTGCTCGAGGGTTTTGTATAATTTCTTCACGCGTTGCGCTAACTGGCTTTTTTGTAATAACACTTCCTGACTCACGAAATGTATTTTTAACAATTCTATCTTCAAGCGAATGAAAAGAAATTGCGACAACACGACCACCCGGCGCTACTAGACGCATAGCCGCCAAAATACCCAATCGCACCGCATCAAGTTCTTGATTAACAGCAATGCGGAGAGCCTGGAAAAGTTGTGTTGCGGGATGAATCTTTCCTCCATGAATATACTTCTTTGCGATCTCAATAAGCTTGCCCGTTGTTAAAATGCGTCCATGCTTACGCTCCTGAACAATCGCACGAGCGATGGTATGTGCATATCGCATCTCTCCATATTCTTTAAAAATTTTTGCGAGCTCCGACATAGAATAACCGTTAACAATACTTGCTGCCGTTGTTGTTTCACGAGTAGAAAATCGCATATCTAAAACCTCATCACGCATAAAAGAAAACCCTCTTTGAGACTCCTCTATGTGCCACGAACTATACCCAAAATCAAACAAGATACCTTGCACATTTTCTAATCGATTTTTTTCTGCAAATTCTTTCATGTGTATGTAATTACCCTCTTCTGCAATTAAACCCTTAATCTGCTGCTTTTTAATACGGTCTACAAGGACTCCATCTCTATCTATTCCTAGTACCGTACCTTTTGATCCAACTCGTCTTAAAATCTCCTGCGTATGCCCTCCTCCGTTCATAGTCGCATCAATGTATATACCTCCTTTTTTAATATTTAAATACTGCATGACTTCATTAAGTAAGACCGGCTCATGGATAGAATCTTTAGTAGACACCAAGCTCTCCTAAACGTTCCGCGAGCCTATCTGCATGATCTTCGGTTTTCTTGCGAACCTCATCCCATCGCTCTGGAGACCATAGTTCAATTCTGTCAAAGACTCCCACAATCACTGCTTTTGTTCCTAAATTCGCATATTGTTTTAAATTATCAGGAATGAGTATACGCCCGAGACTATCAATTTCTTCTTCAGAAGCGCCTGCAAGCATAAAGCGAACAAAATTTCTTGTATCTGCCTGTCCAAGCGGTAACTTACTTAACTTTTCTGCCATACCTTCCCACGCCTTCACTGGATATAAAAACAAACAATGGTCTGGACCTCGTGTAACCACTATCGTTCCTCCGAGTTCCTTTCGAAGCCTTGTCGGTACTGCAAGCCTTTTCTTCGAATCAATCGTGTGGACGTATTCTCCAATAAACATAGTATTTTAGATGATATGCACTTTATCCACAGCCTTATCCACTTTCCCCCACTTTTTTACCACTATGTACTAAATATACTCCACCATTTCACACTATGCAAACATTTAGTTTAAATATAAATAAGTGTTGTGCAGTAAAGAAAAATCCCCTTTCGGGGACTTTTATGCACAGTTTATAAACTGTGAAACTATGACTTTGGTCTCAGAGTTGGAAATAGTATTACTTCGCGTAGATTATGTCTATCGGTTAACAGCAACATAAACCTATCAATTCCAATGCCGAACCCAGCGGCAGGCGGCATCCCGTATTCAAGGTTTTCAATAAAATCACTATCTGCGGGAGCAGCTTCGTCATCTCCCTTTCGACGGAGCTCTTCTTGCTCTTCAAATCTCTTACTTTGATCAACGGGATCGTTTAGTTCTGAAAAACCTTTTACAAGTTCCAAGCCACCAATATACAACTGAAAACTTTCCACTGTTTGAGGATTTTTAATCTATCTTTTCGCAAGCGGCAATAAAGACGCTGGGTGAGCAATAATAAAGGTTGGCT
>CAYIZO010000032.1:0-7700 GCA_964368005.1 uncultured Candidatus Saccharibacteria bacterium | reverse complement strand
GTTTACACAATTTGGTGTGCTAGAGGTGCTTCAGTTTTTTTGCGGATCATGGGTTAGATGTCAAAGAAGAGGCCGAAGGAAGAATGTTTCCTGCATCGAACAAAGCGCGGTCAGTATGGGACACTCTTGTAGCGTATATGAGGGTTGGTGGCGTGCGAGTGCGTACGAGCGCCGAGGTGGTTAACGTAATATATGAAAAGTCTTCAGAGAAAATACTTATAACGCTTGCCGATAAGTTTGAGGTGCGAACGCAGTCTTGTATCGTAGCGTGCGGGGGAACATCGCGACCGCTCACCGGTTCTACTGGCGATGGGTTTCGGTGGCTTAAACGGCTCGGCCATACGATCGTAAAAAACGATTTAGCGCTCGTACCGATACGGCTTAAAAATGCTTGGGTAAAAAAGCTTGCGGGTGTAGTTCTTAATAATATTAAACTCACGACATATGAAAGTGGTGTACGACAAGAAGTCTATAAAGGGAAAATACTTTTTACGCACGTAGGTATTAGCGGTCCTACTGTGCTTAATATGAGTCGAGATGTTGGCGAGTTGTTGTATGGTGGAGATGTTGTGATCAAGCTTGATTTATTCCCAGCGCTCGATATTGGTGCACTTCGAGAAGTACTCAAAGTTTTATTGGTTGAGCAGAGTAACAAGAAAATTAAAAATGTTCTTTCAAAACTTATTCCCGCTGCTCTTGTTGGTCCAGTATTAAAATTTGCAGATATTGATGGTGAAACGCCGTGTCATAGTGTGCGCTCAGAAGAACGCAAGGCTCTTGTCGATGTTTTTAAATCTATACCGTTGTATGTCGCAGGATTGCTCGGCGAGGACAAGGCAGTAGTATCGTCAGGGGGAGTAGCGCTTAATCAAATTAATTTTAAGACAATGCAATCAAGAGTTTTGCCGCAATTGTTTTTAGTGGGAGATATGTTAAATATTAATCGGCCATCAGGCGGGTATAGTTTACAGCTGTGTTGGACGACAGGGTATATTGCAGGTAACAATTCTTAAATAAAAAAAGTCGAAGCGCTCCGCTTCGACTTTGGTGTTGTTAGGTGTGTTTATTCGAGAAACTTCGCAGTTTCGCGAGCCACCCATTCGTAATTACTTCTGATTTTTTCGATGATTTCAGGGGTGATGATCTTTTCATTGCGAAAGACTTGTTTGCTTCGATCTTTTGATTTATCGCCCCCAGGCCAGATGCGCCATTCATCGTTTGTGATGACATCAGCGACGATGAGTCTTCCTGATGTACTGTTGTAGCCACATTCGATTTTGAGATCGATGAGCTCGACATCAAGTTGTCGCCATCGCTCCTCGATTGCGTAGAAAGTTCGTATGGCGTAGTCACGCATGGACTCGAGTGTGGGAGTAAAAACCGAAGTATGAAATACTCCGATAGGAGAGAGCGCTTGGACGAATCCTCCACTCATGGGTTCTTGGGATTGGAAAAGCAGAATCTGGTTACCCACAGGGTCACAGATCATCAGCGGATCCTGCGCTTTATCGTCTTTGAAGAAAAATTCAATGACAAGATCATCGAAATACGTGCCTTCGGGCGTATTGGGATGCCGTATGAGATACGATCCTGTCGCTCTGCGGCGCATCACAATTTCCACAGGAATCATATTTGCGCGATGTGCGCGGAATGTACTAGGTCCTACGACTTCGATTAAGTGATTTGGGATTTCGTGACGACGCAGCGCATGAAAGCAGTGAGCTGCCGTTTGTGTTGAATATCGCCCTTTCCCAGGGATGGTAAGTCGCCGCTTTCCGTCTCCTGCGGTGATGTCATCATTGGAATCGATGATGACAAATTCGGCAGCTCGTAGGTCTTCATAAATGGTTTTCGTTTTGCCTTTAGCGATTTGTTTGCCACGCATAACGCCCATTAGCAATCGCTCCTTTCAAGGTGAGTTCTAAGATGAGCCTAGCGCTGAGGAGCAAAAAGTCAAATCTCGTACAATGAAAAACCCCCGCGACACTTGAATGTCGCGGGGGGTGCTGATGTTGCTACTGTTGCTTTTTTTGCTCTTTTGGCTTGCCTCCACAGTTCTTCGCACATGAGCTGCCTGAAATCTTGTCATCAGTCACGATGACTTGCAGGATCTCGCCGGTCTTCAAGGTGATGTAGTACACCCCATCGCCTTTCGGTTCGAGCTGTGTGCCGGGGTGTCGTGTCCAGATTGCATCACGCTCGCGTGCTCGATCTCGAATCGATGGGCCACAGCCGTAGATGCAGAAGATGCCGTAGAGAGCTGCAGCTGCGATCAGCCAGTTGATGATGTTGCTTTTGGTACTGTCCATTGGAGCCTCATTTTTGCTCCCACCCTTTCCGCGTATAATAGTACACTGATTATATATATTTGTCAAGTTAGCGATTGACTTTAGGCATTTTTTGGCGTATACAATGCGCAGAAAGAGATCGCTTTTAATAGTGCGCTCTTTGACATTAAGAAAGGAGAATTCGATGCTATATAAAGTCGTTGCAAAACCGTTGCTTGATTTGCTCTCTCGCTCTGACCCTGAAATTGCTCACGATATTGCAATTGCCGCACTAAAGATGATTAACAATCAGAGAACACTTCTACAAGGTTTGAGCTGGCTCACAACGCCTGCGACAAACGAACATCTTGCTCAAAGTATTTTGGGGCTTCGATTCCCAAATCCAATTGGGCTTGCTGCAGGATTCGACAAAAACATTGCGGTACCTCAGGCAATTTCTGCTTTTGGTTTTGGATTCATCGAAGTAGGTACGGTTACTCGGTATGCGCAAAAAGGCAATCCGCGCCCGCGCATTGTTCGATTTCCAGAACATCGCGCGCTGGTAAACGCGATGGGTTTTCCAAATTACGGAGAGAGTCTTATCAGAATCAGACTTCAAGAAAAACCAGTTGAGCTTTCAATACCGCTTGGCATTAGCATCGGCAAATCAAAAAATACACCGATGGAGCGAGCGACAGAAGAATATTGTCATCTCTTGCGAGTTTTTTACGATATGGGTGACTACAGTGTGGTAAATATCAGCTCACCAAACACGCTTGGCCTTAGGGCATTGCAAGCGAAAGAATATTTTAGTGAGTTGGTGCGTGCACTCGTCGCTGAGCGCGAATCAATATTGCGTGAGTACGATATGCCACGAAAACCAATCTTTGTAAAAATATCGCCCGACCTGTCATGGGACGAGCGAGATGATGTGTTGGAGATTTGTCGCACGCATGGCATCGACGGTATCATCGCCGTGAATACGACACTCGATCACAGTGCATTACGAAGCGAGCAAAAATATCCAGGGGGGTTGAGTGGGCAGCCGTTGTTGCACAAGAGTCTCAATACTGTTCGATATATCCGATCACATATGCCGAAAAATTTTGTCGTCATCGGCGTCGGCGGTATCAGAACAGTTGAAGATGTATACCATATGTTTTCAGCAGGCGCTGATTTGATTCAAATTTTGACCGCTGGATTTACTGAAGGGCCATTTCTTCCGAGGAAGCTTGCTCGGGGTCTTTATAGACTCATGAGGCGTGATGGCATCAAAGATATCGCCCAACTCAAAGAAAGGGGATTCGAACGATGCTTGAGATAAGAGGTGCTTGTCTGCCAGACGGTACTCGTCAGAATATATTCATCGCTGACGGGAAGATTCGAGATGTGAGCTCTGCGCACCGAGTTGATCACCAAGTGATTCGCGCTGAGGGCTTAGATGTATTTCCGGGCATCATTGATCCACATGTGCACGGGCGAACTCCAGGACACCCAGATAAAGAAAATTGGAAGTGTCTCACTCGTGCGGCGCTTTCAGGTGGCGTTACGACTGTGTTCGATATGCCAAATACAAACCCGCCACTGACTACTTGCGCGGGCATCGATGAAAAGATCGCTATAATCGGCGACCACAAAGTCGGTAAATTCTTTTGGTTTGGCGCAACTCCTGAAAATGGTAACGAGATTTTGCAATCGAGGAAACACCCGAGCATCATCGGCGTCAAAGTGTATATGGCGCGTACGACAGGTAATCTCTTGGTTGCGAGTGATCGTGACATCGAGAGCATTTTTCGTGCTGCGGCTTCTGTAGATCTCGTTGTCGGCGTTCACGCCGAAGATGAAGATTTGATCACTCGCAATAGTGATCTGATGCGTCGTCCGCCGATTGTCGCAGACCATTGTAGGCTGCGCGATACTGAGACGGAGGTACGAGCAGTTGCTCGAGCGCTTCGCATTTGTAGGGATACAGGAGTGAGGCTTTATCTGTGTCACATTTCTACACCAGAGGCAGTAAGACTTGCGGCCGAAGAAAAAGCAAGAGGTTTGCCAGTCGCGGTTGAGGTATGCCCGCATCACATTTCGTTGAGCGCAGAAAAATTGTCAGGCGGCGATGGTGGTTTTTACAAAATGAATCCACCACTTCGTACATTCACGCAGATGGATGAGCTTCGAAAATATCTCTGCGCAGAAGATGGGCCTATCGATTGTGTGGGGTCAGATCATGCTCCGCATCAGTGGCACGAAAAAGTAGCTGAGCGGTATGAAGATATACCGAGTGGTGTGCCAGGCGTCGAAACACTTGGACCACTCTTGTATCACTTTGTAGCGACTGGTCAGATGAGCCGCAAGCGGTTTACAAATGTCACGAGTAGAAATGCTGCTCAAATTTTTGAACTACCCCAAAAAGGTAGAATCGAGACTGGAGCAGACGCTGATTTGATTTTGTGTAATTCACAAGGCAACACACACTTCGACCATACCAAAATGCACTCACTGTGCGCTTGGACACCGTATCACGGCACGCAGATAAGAGGTGAGATTCAAACCGTCATAAAGAAAGGTGAAATCGTTAAGTTCTAAATAGCTTCAACGCCGCTAGTATTCAACTGGCGGTCTTTTTTTTATAAAAATACTATTGTATATAAAGGGTTGGAAAATACTCGATTTTTATGATATGGTATCAAAAACGAGGCTTTGCCGAGACAATTTAAATGGAGAGGTGGCTGAGTGGTTGAAAGCGCCAGTCTTGAAAACTGGAATACCTGCAAGGGTATCGTGAGTTCGAATCTCACCCTCTCCGCCAAAATTAGTGAAATAAAAAATATGATAATTCCAGACTATCAAACAATAATGCTCCCTCTTCTGAAGTTCGCGGAAGATAATCGAGAACATACAATAAGAGAGGCGATTGATCATATTGCCGATGTTTTTAAGTTGGATGAGCGTAATAGGAAAGAAGTTCTACCAAGCGGATCTCAATATATTATTGATAATAGAGTTGGTTGGGCTCGGACTTATCTTAAAAAAGCAGGGCTATTAGAATCTCCTAGGCGATCGTATTTTAAGATAACAACACTAGGCTTAGATGTTCTTAAAAAAAATCCAACAATAATAAATATAAAATTTCTTCAACAGTTTCCGTTGTTTATTGAGTTTCGGACTGTTAAGAAAGATAAGAGCGATGAAGAGCAAGAAGTTGAAATTGAGTTAACTCAAACTCCGCAAGAGCTTTTGGAGTATGGATACCAAAAAATTAAGAAGGATTTGGCACAAGAGTTATTAGGTTTTGTAAAGCAGAGCTCTCCTAACTTTTTTGAAAGATTAGTCGTGGAATTACTGTTGTCAATGGGATATGGAGGTTCTCGAAAAGATGCCGGTCAAGCGGTTGGTCAAAGTGGTGATGGTGGCATCGACGGAATTATTAAAGAGGATAAGCTTGGTCTTGATATTATTTATCTCCAGGCGAAACGTTGGGAGAGCGTTGTTGGCTCAAGAGAAATTAGAGACTTTGTTGGGAGTTTAGTCGGGCAAAGGGCAAATAAGGGAGTTTTTATTACAACTTCTGGGTTTACAAAGGACGCATTAGAGTACGTAAAAACAATTCCCCAGAAAGTAATATTAATTGATGGGGGAGTGCTTACGCAGTTAATGATTGAAAATGATATAGGTGTGTCAAAAGTAATTAGTTACGATATCAAAAAAATAGATTCGGATTACTTCGTTGAAGAATAAGTATTAATATTAGCGTAATGAAAAAGATTCATCGGGAATAGTAATCGACGATGGGGTTGTTCATTGTACGATAAGCATATAAAATTTAGTAGTCTATAATAAAACTCATGGAAGATTCAGCTTTTAAAGTTGCGAGGCCGACGCATTGGCGAATGTTGTTTAAGTTTAGTATTGGTGCGATTGTGTTTTGGCTTTTGGAATTTGCAGCGCAGTATCATTGGTTGCAAAGAGGTGATCTCGCAAATTCGTTGGTAGTAAGTTTTGCGTTTACGGGGGCTACGCTTATTGGTTTGGCATTATTCTCAAGCGCTATTTTCAAGTGGTATCCGCGTACGGCACAATATTGGCGATTTCGCCGATATCTTGGAGTATCGGGCTTTGTGTTTGCATTATTACACTCGCAAACGGCGCTGTATTATCTTTTTGGTTATGATCTTGCAGCTGCGTATCCCGTACTTAATCCATTCGAAAACCCGATCGTATTTGGGTCATTTGCGCTTTTTATTTTACTTATTATGGCTTCGACCTCTACTGATTGGGCTATGCAAAAGCTTACGCCGCGCGTTTGGAAATTTATTCACCGATTTGTATATATCGCATATCCGTCTGCAGTTTTTCATTTCTTAATAATTGATCCCGAAGGTATAAAAACTCCTCCTGGCTATTTATTGCTATTGGTAACGGCGGCAGCACTCTTTGGTCAATTGTTTTGGTTTTTCAAAATTTCTGCAAAGCGCAAATTTAAGTCGCTCGGGTTTTTGATAGGAATTATGATTATTATTGCAGTATTTATTTCTGGATATATTGCTTGGTTTTAATACTATGAACAAATCAATCGCACTTCACAAAAAACTGGCAGGCAAGCTCGAAATCAAAAGCAAAGCACCCATTGAATCAGCGCGCGAGCTCGCGCTTCTGTATACACCAGGCGTGGGTGCGGTAAGTTCGTTACTCGGTAAAAATAAAAAACTTGCACGAGAGTACACTATCAAAAAAAATAGCGTTGCGGTTATCTCTGATGGTTCAGCGGTTTTGGGTCTTGGTAACATCGGTGCAGAAGGCGCAATCCCAGTGCTGGAAGGAAAGTGTATTATTTTTAAAAAATTTGCGAATGTCGATGCTTGGCCCATAGCGCTCGATACGCAAGATACCGAAAGTATTATCGCGACTATCAAAGCAATTGCACCCGTATTTGGTGGCATCAACCTAGAAGACATTTCTGCACCTAGGTGCTTTGAGATTGAACGGCGACTTATGCACGAGCTCGATATTCCAGTGATGCATGATGATCAGCACGGTACGGCAATTGTAGTATTGGCAGCACTTATCAATGCTTTGAAAGTTGTAAAGAAAAATATTGCAACGGTGCGTATTGTAGTAAATGGTGCTGGGCCTGCGGGTACCGCGGTTGCGTATTTGCTCCGTGAGGCTGGCGCACGCGATATTGTAGTGCTCGATAGTCATGGCGTTCTCTCGCGTGATCGCAAATATACTGATGCCTACAAACAAGAACTCGCAGCGCGTACAAATCCACGAAAAATCTCAGGCAATCTTGAATTGGCACTTCGCGGTGCCGATGTATTTGTTGGTGTGTCGCGTGCGGGGGCGCTTGATGCTGTTTTGATTCGCACAATGGCACAAGACCCAATTATTTTTGCTCTTGCAAATCCAGTGCCTGAAATTATGCCTGATGAGGCT
>CAYIZO010000031.1:0-7720 GCA_964368005.1 uncultured Candidatus Saccharibacteria bacterium | reverse complement strand
AATTCAAAGTCTTTTTACCTGGCTCCCACTCGACAGGGCATAATTTACCAGTCTGTAATGCTGCGAGTACTCGAATCGTCTCCTCAACAGAACGACCCACATCATCATCAGAAACAACAAAATAACGAATCTTATTATACGGATCGATTATAAATGAACCTCGCATAGCAGTGCCCGCATCTTCATCAAGCACCTCGTAATCACGACTCATTTTTTTGTGAAAATCAGAAAGTAATGGAAAATTAATTTTTCCGAGAGAACCCTCGACCCATGCTTTATGTGACTCTTTGGAATCTACAGACACACCAAGCACGCTAGCGTTTAATTTTTTAAACTCGTCATGTTTTTTTGAAAACGCACGGATTTCAGTCGGGCAAATAAAAGTAAAATCGAGTGGGTAAAAAAACAATACCAACCACTTATTTTTATACTGCTTTAGAGAATATGTCTTGTACTTGCCGTCTGCATATCCTTCGAGCGCAAACTCGGGAGCTTGTTCACTTATTTTAACCATATGTTGAGATTATATCGCGAGTCGAGTGTCTGTCAATGCGCCATAAAATAACAATGATTGCTAACAGCGACCTTATCATGCTCAAATACGCTCTGGGGGTACTTTTTTATGCGAATAAATATTGCAATTGCGGGAGGCCCATGTACTGGGAAATCAACTCTTGCGGCAGCGCTCTTTGCAAAACTAAAAGAACTTGGCCTCGACTACGACCTTGTTACAGAAGAAAGTAGAAAGCTAAAAAGGGAATTTGGAACATGTCGGAGCCCTTTTGAACGGTTTTATCTTTGGCGACAACAAGAACGAGAAGAACTTCGATCGACTGCAACAGAAGGTTTCGTTACTGATATGCCGCTCTTTCACCTCTACGTGCAAGCGCGTCAACATATTCAAGAAAAACGAGATATTATGGCAGTGCGAGAACTCTTTCGCATGTGTACCGAAATCGAAGACAGATACCAGTTAATCGTTATTGCAAAAAATCGACTTGAGATTCCTTACAAAAAAGACGAAAGTCGAAAAGGCGAAGAAACTTCAGCACGCGCAAGACATAATCTAGCAAGAAGTTTTGCCGAACATCTTTGGCCCGAGCGATTACTTTTTGTACAAGGAAATGTATCAAGACGAGTCTCGGCAGTAGTCGCACGCTTGAAAGAGATGAGATCAACAACCTGAGAAGAGCCTTGAGCAGGATAAAAAATCCTGCTTTTTCTTTTTTAATATTTAATCGTTTTTTGTATACAGCCTGATTTCACTCATCAAAAACCCAAACGACTTCCACGGAGACATTATGGTTATAAGGTATTTAAAGACAACAATGTATTTTAATACCCAGATAAGCGAGCCTGAAAGCTTAACATATGGCGTTTCAAGAAGTGCATATTTTCCTCCTAGTGGAATGATAAAACTTGATGATTTTGGCTCAAATGATTTTAACTTTGCTTTTGGATTTTGAATAAGATTTTTGAGGCTTCGCGAAATATATTTTGCTTCTTGAAGCGCTTTTTGCGCGGTCATGGGCATCGGGGTTTTTGTTTTTGAATCGACTGTCGCCGCAACATCGCCCGCAACAAAAATATTTTCAAGACCTTCAATGCGAAGTGTATTATTTACCGGAACGCAATTCTTTTTTGATGGAGCGATACCCTCTATTAAATCCCCGAGACAACTTCCTTTTACGCCTGCTGTCCATACAAGCAAGTCAAATGGCAATGGTCTTCGCTCTTGGCCGATATATAATAAATTTGGCCACACATCAACAATGGCATGATCAAATAAAAACGTGACCCCGAGGCGAGATAATCGTGCTTTTGCTTTTCGTTGAGCCCACGCACTTGAAGTACCGAGTACACTTGAGCCCGCCTCAACCACAACGCACGACCAATGACCAGCCGGATGTTGGTGCTCGCGAGCTAATTTACGCATATAGCCCACTACTTCACCTGCGAGCTCTGAGCCCGTAAACCCTCCTCCCCCAATAACAACAGTAATCTTTTTTTGTTTCGGAGATTTATAGAAAAGCTCATCGAGCTGATCGCGCACATTAAGAGCCTCCTCTGGAGTTTTTAAACCAAGTGCATTTTGTTCAAGGTGTGGAATATTAAAATAATTTGTTTGACTGCCGAGCGCAAACACAAGCCACTCATAATATAAGCGCCTACCATCAGCAAGCACAATGCAAGAATCTTTTGGACGGACCAATGATACAGTGGCCTGCATTACTTCAACGTCTGGATATTTTGCAAAAAGTTCTTTTAACGAAATAACAGCTGAATAAAGAGCGTTATGAAACCCCCCTTTTAATTGCTGAATTGTTTCAACGCGTGGCTCATTGCGAAAAAATGTTGCGAGTTCATAATATTGAGTTGGCAAGGCATGATACGGATTCTTGTCGATTAAAATAACTTTGGCCGATTTTTGTCGAGCAAGATCAAGTGCAACGCGTACCCCCGCGTACCCACCACCGAGCACCAAAACTAAAGGCTTCCTTTGCATAATTACAATAAGTATATCACGCAATGAACCAAAAGAGCCTGTGAATTGATATCAATGAAGCCGCCGCACCTCATTTATATTATTTAAATTCCGGAAAACCTAATAATTCTTCTACGCTATTTACCGAACCAAGAATTTCTTTTGGCAAATATCGAACTCTTGGATCATCGAATAGGTTCTTAACTTCCTCTAAAGTTAAGTACACAACTTCTATTTTCTCTCCCGAATCAAGCTTCTGTTCAATAACTGACTCAACGTTATAGGCCAAAAAATGATATACCATCTGTTCAATTTTGCTGTGATACTGCACCGCAGTGAGTAACTTCCAATCTTTACAAACTAACCCCGTTTCTTCCCTCAACTCTCTCTTCGCAGCATCTAATTCCGTCTCGGAATTAATATCATGCATACCACCAGGAATATCGATAAAGCTTCCTATGAACGGCTGTTCTTGTTTTACAATTACAATTTTATTATTTTTTATAGCAATTATTTTTACCGTATCTGCCCGCTTCAGCATTTCAAAGGTCTTTTTTGTACCATCAAATACTTCTTGCTCCCATTGATAGACATCATAAATAATGCCTTTAAACACACATTTCGCATCTTTAGGAACAAGTTTTGCTTTTTTGGGGAGTACTTCCCTCATGATTATTTTAAAAAATTATTTAAACAAGAAGGCTAACACTGGAGCCACCTCTCGGATTCGAACCGAGGACCTTCACTTTACAAAAGTGTTGCTCTACCACTGAGCTAAGGTGGCAAATTTCTATTTTTTCTAAGATTAAAGTATATGATTCGAAAAATCTATACCCTCTTCTTCAAGAACAAACTTTGCTTTTATTACATTGCCATCGCGCTTCCATGAGTGGATTTGTTTCCAATACATCGATTCTCTTGGGATCACTTTAAAACGCTCCTGCACAAGCATACGAACATTTTTAGTCTGCCCTGCTACTTTCCCTGCCGTTCGCTCAAATATACCAAGACCACGATCAGCAAGTTTTAAAAAAGCGTTTTTTGCAGTCGTCTCATACCAATGCTCGAGCGAGTCAAGCGTACCTACGATACGAACACGTGCGATACTATTGGAATCAGCATCACGATTCAAAATTTCGTCTTCACTTGTACGACGAAGTTCAGCGACATGCCGCAACGGCACAATCATCATCCCAAAAAACGCTATTACAAAAAATGAGAGAAGAAGAATCATAGGTATCAAGTACTATACTATAGTATAAAGCTAGAGCTCATATCGCACAAACTGCTTTACTTCAAGATGTTCACCAAATGAAGCAGAGGCTTTTTCAATAAGCTCTGTAATGGTTTGGTGCTCATCTCGTATAAAGGGTTGTGTTAAAAGCTCACCTACAGACGCAGGACTCGTAGCTGCAATGTGCATAGCAATATTTTTGCCAAGTGCGGCAAACTCATCGTTACGCGATACAAAGTCGGTTTCACTTCGTAATTCAACTAGTACGCCTACTCGATCACCAGAGTGCACATATGCGATGACGCGTCCCGCATGAGTTTCGCGAGAGCCTTTTTTTGCGGCCGCATCATGCCCCAACTGCTTTAACACCTCGAGTGCTCGTGCTCGATCACCTGAGGCTTCTGTTAAAGCTTTTTTAATCATCATTAGTGATGCGCCAGTGGCATCACGAATTTCCTTAATCGCTTGCGCGCTTATGTCTGCCATTTTATTCTTGAGATTTATTTTGTTTTCCTCTTAAATAAGCTTCTTTCAGTTTTTCAATAACAAATTCAACACTTTTCGCTGCATTGTCATTTCCAGGAATCGCATAGTTAACTCCTGCAGGATCGCAATCAGTATTCAAAAGTGCAATTACTGGAATTTTTTTCAAACGAGCTTCGTGTAAAGCATTTCCTTCTTCTTTTGTGTCAACGATAAACATTGCCTGCGGAGTACTCGTAAATGGAATGAGCCCGTTGAACGATGTATCGAGTCGGTCAATTTCTCGTTGGATCATAAGTTGTTCTTGCTTTGTATACTTTGTAGCAAGCTCGCCTGATTTTTGTTTTGAAACCAAGTCTTGCCAATGAGCAACACGCTCGCGAATATTTTTACTATTGGTTAGTGTTCCTCCAAGCCATCTCTTATTTATAAATGGGTGCCCAAGCTCACTTGCAACTCGCGCAATAGGACTCGAGGCGACAGGCTTCGTGCCAACCCATAAAATAATTCCTCCTTCTCGGCCAAGACTTTCTACAAACACAAGTGCCCGATCAAGCTGATCATATATTTTCTGTAAGTTTAAAATCTCTATATTGCTTTTTACGCCTGCGACAAAAGCACGCATACGAGGATGACGACGAGTACGAGCATACCCAAAATGTACACCTGCGCGCAAAAGCCCTTCGAGCTTTGGATCAAGTGTTTGTGGCTCAGTACCTACAGAAACTTCCGCTGACATAATGGATTTGAGTATAGATGAACCCGGCTCTTGCGTCAAGGAAAAATCACTGCTATAGTGTCAAAATCAATATGAAAGCTGAAATCCACCCGACATATTACACCGACGCCTTAATTGCATGCGCATGCGGTAATAAAATGCATATCGGATCGACCAAAAAGTTGATTGAAATTGAAATTTGCGCTCACTGTCACCCATTTTATACTGGCAAAGAAAAACTCATTGACTCTGCTGGCCGCGTTGATAAATTCCGCAAACGAGTCGCAAAAGCTGCGCCCGCAAGCAAAAAACGCAATCCAAAAGTTCGCAAATAATGGCCGGAGTAATACTTGAAATTCGTGCCGGAGTTGGCGGCAATGAAGCCGCCCTTTTTGCTGAGGATTTAGCGCTTATGTATACAAAATATGCAGCAAAATGCGGCTGGAAAACTTCGATTGTAAACGAATCTCGCAACGATGTAGGTGGCATTAAAGAAGGAGTCTATGAACTTCATGGTGAAAGCGCTTATGACGCACTAAAAAATGAGAGCGGCGTACACCGCGTACAGCGAATTCCTGCTACTGAAAAAATGGGGCGTGTGCACACCTCAACCGCTTCAGTCGCAATATTAAAAATCGTAGAAGCAAAAGAAGTTGTTATCCGCCCTGACGAAATCGAAGTAACATTTTCACGCGCAGGTGGACCTGGTGGGCAAAATGTAAACAAAGTTGAAACTGCCGTACGCCTCACTCACAAACCAACCGGCATTGTCATATCCTCCCGTGCGGAACGCAGTCAGCTTTCAAACCGCGAGAAAGCTATGGAAATTTTGCGAGCAAAGCTCTATGAACTTCAAACGCAAGGGGCTGCAGGATCTGTGCGTGACGAGCGCCGCGAGCAAATCGGCACCGCCGATCGATCAGAAAAAATTCGAACCTATAACTTCCCCCAAGATCGGATTACCGATCACCGAATCGGAAAAAAATGGCACAACATTGTAAAAATACTTGGAGGTGATCTCGACCCAATAGTAAAAGCATTTCAGAAAACAGGTCAATAATTATTTAATAAAAATAAAAGAAAGCCAGAGCCCTTACGGACTCTGGCTTTTTACTAGAGAAAAAGTAGCGAAACTACATGTGGAGAAAGTCCAAGACGAGAATCCCCGGACGATCGGGCTGCCACGCGACCACGTCCCAGTCGTCGCGGATGCCGATCGAACGATCACGGACGTTCGTCTCGTGTCGCACGCACGTCCAGAACAGCCCCATGACTTCGCCTGCCTGCTGCTTCATCAGGACGACCTCGTCGAGCGCCTTAAGAGCGCCTTCTTGATCGTGCCCTGGCAGATGGCAATCGACAGCCACCAAAGTTGCGCGCTCGAGAGCCTGAGATTCGAGCTGCATGGAGACGCCATACATCCGACGCAGCTCCATGCTGAGTTTCCCCACGACATCCTCTTTGGGCTGACGGGGGCCGAGGTTGCCGGTGATGTACTTCGCATCGACCTTCTCCATCATGCCAAACAACCACGCCAGAAATCCGATCTTTTCCATTCGCACCTCTCCTTTGTGAATACCTCGTCTTGAGGTATTTAGTGTACAGCTAAAAAGACTATAGACTATCTTATAGGTCTTGTCAATCTCTACAGACCTCCCTACTGAGCGCTTATGATATCTATCTGGTCTTGATAGGTTTCTACCTTTGCGAGGACTTGATTTGCGTATGTACGACCTAAAGAGCCTTGCCAGTTTGAACCTGCAAAATATTTCGCGGCAGCCATTCGTTCACCCGCGAGAGTACTCGCACCAATCTCTCCAAGATAAATCGCCGATGCCATAAATGCATCCTCTGGAAGCCATGGATTAGGTGGATTATGTCCGGTCGCTGCTGCGATTTTTGCCTCATACATGAGCCATGTCGATGGAATAAATTGTGCAGGCCCCATTGCGCCACCATATCCAACAGACATCGGACATGAAAGAGGCATTAAGTTTGGGTCAAGATTTAATCGTGATGTAATTGAAAGATACGGTGCATGGTCACGACTCGGCTTCATAATTTTCTGCCATTTATATTCAGGCGGATCGTCTGGGAGGTTGCATTGTCCAATATTTTTTCCAAGCGCCGATTCTTGCGCTACAACTCCCAAAATAAACGCTACTCGAACACCAGTTTTTTGATGAGCGCGCTCTGCATACTCAACTGCTTTTTCAAATGGGATTGAAGGCGAACCTTGCAATAGAAACAATTGACTACGAATTGATGCTGCACTTTTTTGTTTTGTAGTAAGGACTTTTTTGTACTCTGACTCTTTCCCGCGGGTTGCTTTCAATAATGATTGCCGGTCAGATTCATTTTTTACTAATTGCTTTCGCTCAAGTTCTTGGAGCGCTCGAAGCTGACCAGCCTCTTGCTTACGATCAACTAAACTGTCGCGCTCAACTTCTTCTTCTTTTTTTGCCCCAGCAAGCACATCAAATGAATCTTGAAGTGATGTCTGTACAACATCAATATTATCTACATCTCCCAAATAATCTGAAATTTTTTCATACGACATTAATACTTCGATAATAGAGTAATCGTCATATTCATTGAGAGTACGAATTGCCTCTTCTAATGAAAGCTTTTCACGATTTATTTTGCCAACGATGTGTCCGATATTTGTTTGCTTTTCATCAATTTTGCCTTGCAGAGTCTGCATTTGTAAATCGATCGCTCTAATTTGAAGCTTTGTTTGCTTAATTTTTGTATCTAATATTGAGATTGATAATTCCCAACAAAAATTTAAGTTTAAATA
>CAYIZO010000030.1:0-7815 GCA_964368005.1 uncultured Candidatus Saccharibacteria bacterium | reverse complement strand
TTGAATAGTCTAAGCACGGGTGCTCGCAAAGCGCCCACAACCAAGAGGAGGTGACGTTTGATCACCAGCGAAATACCGAAGAATGTCAAAGACATCACGTTCGTGATCGTCCGAGATGGGAAGCTTCTGATGCAACAACGAACGGCAACGAACGCCAAGGGTGAACCCATTCGGTATCCGGAAGCGTGGTGCATCCCGGGTGGGGGTATGGAAGACGTGGATCAGGGCATTCCGCTCAACTGCGTGATTCGCGAGGTTCTCGAAGAGTATGGCCTCAATGTGACCGGCAGGAATTGCCAGTACATCACGATGTACGAACACGACCGCACGGAGACGAGCGTCGACATCGACGCGGTCTTCATCGTCACAATCGGTGATCAAGAGCCCACGCTCAAGGAAGGCAAAGCGTTTGCTTGGAAGACACTCGTCGAGCTCGGCGAGCTCAAGCTCGGCTTCGAGCAGGAGCGGCTCCTGCCGATCCTCGCGCAGTACATCCCGCGCTAATCGCTACGGGCAAAGCAAAAAGAAAAAAAGTAAGCACCCCGATGTTTCGCAAGAGACATCGGGGGATTTTTTTATTTAAGATAATAGTGTTACCATAACAACTATGTTTGGTTTTGAGAGTTTATTACATTTTATGGCGCAATTTCATGATGTTGTGCCACTCATAAAGACGGTAGGATATATTGGAATTACTGTCATTGTTTTTGCTGAATCGGGATTATTGATTGGATTTTTTCTCCCTGGAGATTCGCTTTTATTTACAGCAGGATTTCTTGCGTCTCAAGATTATTTAAATATTTTTGTTTTATGTTTTCTTTCATTCACTGCTGCAGTTGCAGGTGATAGCGTTGGATACGCATTTGGCAGAAGTGTTGGTCCACGACTTTTCAAGCGAGAAGATTCTATTTTATTTCATAAAAAATATTTACAGGCAGCAGAGGAGTTTTATGAAAAAAATGGACCAAAAACGATTGTGATTGCGCGATTTATGCCGATCGTTCGCACATTTGCTCCTATCGTGGCAGGTATTGGTAAGATGAAATATCGTACTTTTCTTTCGTATAACATTGTCGGTGGTGCGGTGTGGGGGGTAGGCGTACCGTTACTTGGATATACTCTTGGTAGTATTATCCCAGATATCGATCAATATCTTTTGCCGATAATTGCATTCATTGTCTTTATCTCAATCGCTCCGGGAATATTTCATATACTTCGGGCTCGTTTTAAGTAGTTTTATCCACCGTTTTTACTAGGTAAAGTGTGGATTTTTTGCTATGTCTATATAAACACTTAAGGGTTTGCCAAGAGGTCAAAAGTGCTTGAAAAGTGGGTATTTTTAAGAGTTTCATGTATTTAAGGCTAGCGTACGCGGTGACTCGCGCGCTATTGACAACTTCGTTAAAATATGCAACTATAAGGAGTCGCAAATACTTTAATTTGTAAGAATTAGTAGAGTAGCGCGGCATATATTACATATGCCCTGTGCGGCATTTTCTCTTTTTATGAAGAAATACGATAGCATTTCAGTAGTAATCCCAACCCTCAATGAAGAGGGTAATGTAGGGGCACTTGTAAGGCGCTTGGACGCCACTTTTTCGGCAGACCATATTTTATATGAACTTATTTTTATTGATGATAATTCAACTGATAAAACTCGAGATATTTTACGTACATTAGCGATTAAATATCCGATTTCTGTATTTTTAAAAAAGGGGACAAAAGGAAAGGCGCAGTCTCTCATAGAGGGGTTTGTACATGCGCGTTTTGATGTTGTCGGGATGATTGATGCCGATTTGCAGTATCCACCTGAAGCAATGCCGGAGATGATTCGTAAAATTCAGGGAGGTTTTGATATTGTTGTTGTAAATCGCGCTTTGCGACACGTTTCATTTTTGCGTAAATTATTTAGTAAAACATTTGCGTTTATTTTTGTGCACATGTTGCACGGTTTTAATTTTGATGTGCAGGCAGGTCTCAAAGTGATGAAACGAACAGTAGTCCGTGAGATTGAGGTGCATCCTACACCGTGGACATTCGATCTTGAATTTTTGGTTCGAGCGCGACTCGCAGGGCATCGAATCACATCAGTCAATATTATATTTGATGATAGGCATGCAGGAGTTTCAAAAATAAATTTGTGCCGTGCAACGTTTGAAATTGGATTGAATGCTTTGAAGCTAAAGTTTTTGCGTAGTAAGCCTATACATATTTTGCCTACAGATGGAGAGTCTATGATGGGTGCAGGAATTGCTCACAAGCAAAAACGATTTATAACTCACACAACACTCGGGCACCGCATATCAGCAATTCAGACATTTATGCTGTGGCAGAAGGTCGCTATTGGAGTTCTGCTTGTAGCGGTTTTTTCTGGGTTTATTTTTAATCCGCTTGCTACAGCGATTGCACTTACTGCCATATTGAGTGCAATTTATTTCTTTGATTTTATTTTTAATTTTTATCTTGTTGTAAAAAGTTTATCTACACCGCCCGAAGTTTCTTCTACCCAAGAAGAGTTAATGAGCTTAAGTGCGAGTTTATTGCCTACGTATTCTATTTTGTGTCCGCTGTATCGCGAGGCTCACATTTTGCCAGGGTTTCTTGAGGCGATCGCAAAAATTGATTGGCCAAAAGAAAAACTTGATGTTTTACTTCTCCTTGAAGAGAATGATGAGCCGACCATTGCTGCTGCGCGTGCGATGGGTTTGCCGTCATATGTGCGTATCGTGGTTGTACCGCACTCAATGCCAAAGACAAAACCAAAGGCATGTAATTATGGATTAGCATTTGCGAAGGGAGAATACTTAGTTATTTATGACGCTGAGGATATTCCAGATCCACTGCAACTTAAAAAAGCATATCTTGGTTTTGGTAAAGTATCCCGCGATGTGCGTTGCTTGCAGGCAAAACTTAATTATTTTAATCCTCATCAAAATCTTTTAACTCGATTCTTTACGGCCGAGTATTCACTTTGGTTTGATTTAGTACTCACGGGGCTCCAGACGCTTAACACTTCAATCCCGCTTGGTGGTACGAGTAATCACTTTCGTACAGCAGATTTAATTGAGCTTGAAGGATGGGATCCGTTTAACGTCACAGAAGATTGTGATCTTGGGATTCGACTTTTCAAGAAAGGTTATAGTACTGCAATTATTGACTCAGTGACGCTCGAAGAGGCGAATAGTAGCGTGCCAAATTGGTTGCGCCAACGTAGCCGATGGATCAAGGGGTATATGCAAACCTATCTTGTTCATATGCGTCATCCTGTTCAATTTGCCAGAGAATTTGGTGTTCACGCACTTATATTCCAGCTTAATGTCGGTGGCAAAATTTCATTTATGCTCATCAATCCATTCTTATGGATTGCGACAATCTCATACTTTGCATTGTATTCAATTGTAGGGCCAACTATCGAAGCGTTGTATCCGCCGGTTATTTTCTATATGGCAGCAACATCTCTTATTTTTGGAAACTTTCTCTGCATTTACTACTACATGATTGGGTGTGCGAAGCGAGGGCATTGGCCAGTTGTAAAATATATATTTTTAATTCCACTTTATTGGTTGCTTGCGAGTCTCGCAGCATTTGTTGCTGCGTGGCAGCTCGTGACAAACCCACACTATTGGGAAAAGACGAATCATGGGTTGCACTTGGCATTTGCTAAAAAATTGAGCTTAAAAACGAAAGAAGCGACAAAATTGAAAGCTCCGAAGGTAGAAGTACCAAAGCCAGTCAAACGCGTGCTCGAACCTGCTCCGCGATATATTCCAGTGCCGGCTATGGAGAGTCAGCCCTCACGCGTATTTCAATTTTCACAATCGATAAAAAATAGTGCTGTTTCTAGCGGTGGTATTTTAGTCGGTGCGTCTATAATCGCAAACTTTTTTAACTTTATTTTCAATGCGTTTTTAGGGCGAGCGCTTTCATTTGAAGAGCTCGGTGTTGTGACGCTTATTAATACTCTTTCACAAATAATGGCACTTTTTATTGGGGGCTTTGGTTCAGCGATGAATCATAAGACTGCACATCTTGTTGCCTCGGGAGAAAAAGAAAAAAGTGTTGTATTTTTAAAATCGTCAGTTAAGCGAGGTCTTGGAGTCGCGTTTGGTATATCGATAGTTTGGCTACTCGCTACACCATTTTTATCTAGCTTCTTTCATATTACTGATCCTGCAGTACTTATTCTTTTTATGCCAGCAATTTCGTTTGCAGTTGTTGCCGCAGCGTATCAGGGGTATATGAATGGAAATTTATATTTCTCGCTTGTTGCGGCGATATTCTTGATTGAGTCAGGTGTTAAATTATTCACCGCAGTCGTGCTTGTTTCTCTCGGGCTTAACGCGTGGGTATTTCTTGCAATTCCAGTTTCAGTAATTATAAGTGCGATTTCTGCATACGCTCTTGTTTCGTATCGCATTATGCCAGTATCCAATAGTATTGCCCCCGAACCATTCCCTGGGAAATTCTTTGTCGGGTCAGTATTTACAGGACTTGCGACGGTATTGTTTTTGAATATTGATATTATTTTGGTCAAGCATTTTCTTTCTCCGGCTCAGGCAGGTGAGTATGTTTTCTTGGCGTTGGTAGGTAAGATGATATATTTCTTCGGCTCAATGCCAAACATGTTTACGGTTACTTTAGTAAGTCGAAACGATGGTCTTGGCAAAGATACAGATCCGATTGTTCGCATTATTTTTGCGGTAACGGTCGTTTTAGTAAGTGTTGGGGCTGGTCTGCTTGGATTTTTTGGTCACCTCATTATCCCAGTATTATTAGGTTCAAAAACATTCGCCATATTACCGTTTATCTCTATGTATGCTACAGCGCTTGCATTATTTACAATTTCAAATGTTTTTGTCGTATATCATCTTGCAAAGCGCGAATATATATTTCCAATGGCGTCTCTTATGCTTTCTATCGCGATGGCAATCGGCATTATGACATTCCATGATTCGATTACTCAAATCACCAATGTGATATTTCTAACGAGCCTTGCGGGCTTAGGCCTCATTTTTCTTATGCATATTTACCAAAAGCAGATGGTATACGTATCCCGTAATTTAATCGACTTGATCCAAGTCTTTATGCCTACAAAGAATGCGACGATAACTCATGCATTGGGCAAGCGCATCTTGATCTTTAACTGGCGCGATACGAGACATGTTTTAGCTGGGGGAGCTGAAGTGTATATCCAAGAAATGGCAAAGCATTGGGTTTCATCGGGCAACTCTGTAACAATATTTTGCGGTAATGATACTAAATCACCACGTTCAGAAATAATCGATGGCATCCAAATCATTCGTCGTGGAGGCTTTTACTTTGTATATGTTTGGGCATTCTTATATTATATGTTTCGTTTTCGCGGACGATACGATATGGTCATCGACGGTCATAACGGAATCCCATTTTTTACGCCATTGTATGTTAAAGAGCCCACATACTGTCTTGTGCACCATGTACATCAGGAAGTATTTTTACGTTGGTTACCACGCCCGCTTGCGATATTTGCGCGCTTTCTTGAGCGTGATTTAATGCCTGTCGTATATCGTAATATTAAATTTATCACTGTTTCAGAATCATCAAAGCGTGATATGGACGGACTCGGTCTTGGCAAGCGTGTTGGCATTGAAGTTATTACTCCAGGTGTTGATCTTGAAAAACTAACTGTTGGAGAAAAGAGCTCTGTGCCCACGGTGCTGTATTTGGGGCGATTAAAAGCTTATAAGTCTCTCGATGTGCTTTTGAAAGCGTTTCGTCTTGTATTATCAAAAACTCCGACTGCTCGGCTTGTAATCGCGGGATCTGGCGAAGAAGAAAGTAAATTAAAAAAAATTGCTCGTGAATTGCAGATTGATAGACATGTTGATTTTAAAGGAAAGGTTTCTGATGATGAAAAGTTGTATTTATTGCAAAGTTCATGGATGCTCGTAAATCCATCAATGATGGAAGGTTGGGGCATTACAACAATTGAGGCAAATGCTTGCGGTACTCCAATTATCGCTTCAGATGTACCAGGGCTTCGCGATTCGATTCGAAGTCCGCATACTGGATTTTTAGTACCGTATGGAGATTGGCGAGCATTTGCGGCGCGGATTGAAACCATAATCCAAAATGAAAAGTTGCGCGAAGCGATGAGTAGCAACGCCACAGAGTGGGCGAGTGGGTTTGACTGGCGACGCGGTAGTAAAAATTTCTTGTCAGTAATTAAGGGTGAAATGTAAGATGATCCATTTATGAAAAAACAAAACACACAATTTCATATCGCATTTCTTGATTTTGATGATATCTACAATCAGCTGCTTTCTGGTGGACAAGCCCGAGCGACATTTGAAGTAGCGCGTCGCCTTGTAAAGCGTGGTAATTCAGTCACCATTATGTGTTCACGATATCCTGGCTCGCGAGATCGTGTTGAAGAAGGGATTACGTATAAACACATTGGACTTGGAACGAAGAATATAAAAATAAATAATATTGCGTATTTCTTTGCGCTCCCGTTTGCAGTTATGAAACTGCGTGCAGATGCAATTATTGAAGCATTTACTGCTCCGATCTCGACTTGTTTTTCTCCGTGGTTTACTCGTACACCGGTTATGGGTATGCCGACGATGTTTGAAGCTCCAGAGTTTGCAAAAAAATATCATTTACCATTCGATAAAATCGAAGCATTTGGATGTAGACAATACAAGTATTTTTTAGCGTATTCACCGCTCAACAAAAAGAAAATGGAATCTCTTAACCCAAAAATTATAACTCGCGTTATCCCGAATGGTGTTTCTGAGGAAATGTTTGATGTGGAAACTCATGAGGGAGATTACGGCGCATTTATTGGGCGTATTGATATTACACAGAAAGGTCTGGACTTGCTTATTGAGGCTTGTTCAATGCTCAAAGCAAAAGGAATTAACCCCAGAATTAAGCTTGCGGGGAATGGTCCACAAGAAGACGAGTCGCGTCTTAAAAAGATGATTATTAATAATGGTCTTTCAGACTCAGTCTTTTTTATCGGTCGAGTCGATGGTGAGAAAAAAATCAAATTTTTAGCAGAATCTTTGTATGGTATATATCCATCACGATTTGAAGACTTTCCGTTGGTGCCACTAGAATTCGCAGGTCTTAATAAGCCACTTGTTTGTTTTGATATTAACGGTTTGAAATGGGTGCCAGAAACGATTGCGATTAAAGCGAAAGCATTTGAAGCGACTGATCTTGCGCGGGCACTTGAAGAAATGATCACCGATTCCAAAAAACGCTCAGCGCTTCGTGATGCAGCGAAACCATTTGCCAGACAGTATGGGTGGAATAACATCGCCATTCAGTATGAGCAATTTTGCAAAGACGTCGTTGCATATGAGGCGGGCTTAAAGACTAAGGAGGAAATTATATGAAAATATTAATATTAGGTGGGGCAGGATATATTGGTTCTACGTTATCTCCGTATCTTCATGAACAAGGCCACGAAGTTACGATTTTGGATAGTTTGTTATACGAGCACATAACTCGTGATTTTGGTCATGCAAAATTTATCAAAGGCGATATTCGCAATATAAATGATTTATTGCCTGCGATTACGAATGCTGATGCAGTCGTAAACCTTGCAGCGCTTTCAAATGATACTACTGCTGATCTTCAGCCGTCGGTTACGTGGGAAACAAACTATAAAGCCAATGAACTTATCGCAGAGCTCTGTCGCGTACTACGCAAGCGCGTGATATACGCATCAAGCTGCTCAGTATATGGGTTTGCCGAGAGTGGAGTATTTTCAGAAGATAGTAGATTAAATCAAGTTACATTATATGCAGATCGGAAGAGCGTCGT
>CAYIZO010000029.1:310-7879 GCA_964368005.1 uncultured Candidatus Saccharibacteria bacterium | reverse complement strand
CAAGCAAAATGACATCATATGTATTCTTTTTTATTTTTTCTAAGGCAGCCACCCCACTCGATGCAATATCGATAGTAAAACCAGCCTCACGAAATTTCATAGAATACATATCAAGAAGAAACTCATCATCATCAACGAGAAGCAATTTTTTTAAATCTTGATCTGCCATAATATCTTTATTGTACAACGACCTCAAAGAGCTCTTCAAGGCCAATCACCCCTTTAAACACTTTTAGTAGCCCGTCTTGCTTCATTGTCGTCATACCTTGGCGCTTTGCTTCACTCGCAATCAACGTTTCAGAAGGTCCTTTTAAAACAATATCTTCAAGTTCTGGCGTCATTGCAAGCATTTCATATATCGCAACGCGGCCTCGAGTACCCTTTGGACAGGTGCCCGATGGCAATGCCTCATATACAACTTTTGGAAGCGTTGATATTTTTTTAAGAGCCTCCGGCATGGCATCAAACTCTTTTTGAAGAGATGCGGCAAGAGCCCCTTCAACTGGAATCTCCTTACGAGACTCCGTGCACAGCGTACGCACCAAGCGCTGACCAATCACAGTAACCAAAGTCGAGGGAATTAAAAATGGATCAATCCCCATATCGATAAGCCTCGGCACAACACCTATAGCATCATTCGTATGCAATGTCGAAAGCACTAAATGACCCGTAAGTGCTGCGTGTACCGCGAGCTGTGCAGTCTCTTTATCGCGGATCTCACCGACCATAATTATATCGGGGTCCTGTCTGAGCACACTACGCAAACCTGAAGCAAACGTATAATCGATCTCTGGTCTAACCTGTGATTGGTTAATACCGTTCATATAGTACTCAATTGGGTCCTCAAGACTAACAATGTTTCGTTTTTCGTCATTAAGAACTTTGAGCATCGCGTACAATGTCGTCGATTTTCCTGAGCCTGTCGGTCCTGTAATCAGAATCATCCCAAACGGCCGCTTGAGACCTTCTTGTAAAATTTCAAGATTGTGGCCGTCAATTCCAAGCTCACTAAACGTCTTAACGGCAATATCAGGATCAAGAATACGAATCGCCATCTTTTCACCGTAATATGTAGGAAAAGTTGAAACACGAAAATCGACATCATGCTTCTCTATACTCGCCCGAAAACGACCGTCCTGCGGTTTTCGTTTTTCATCAATTTTTAAATTCGTCATAATTTTTATACGCGAGATAATCGCCTCATGCACATTCATTGGCAATAAAATACTCGTATACAAAACACCGTCAACCCGAAATCTTACACGGAGTTGTTCACGACTTGGCTCAATATGAATATCTGACGCCTTCCCCTCAACCGCGTGTCGCAGAATAACGCCCACCATTTTTGTGATTGGTGCGTCTTCCACAAGATTTGCCGCATCATCTTTTGGCGTCGAAGCAGATCCTTGTCGTCCATAATCAATGGTTGAAGAATCAAAATCCCCTCCCAACTGACCGAGCGCTGTAGATAATTCTCCCCCGAGGCCCTGATATCCCGATATCATATTATTAAAGTCACCCCGTGTAATGAGAAAGATCTTAAACGGAAGATTTAAGTTCGACGAAATAAATTGCAAAGCTTCACGTGCCTCAATGTTTTCTGGAGAAACCATTCCAATCTGCAATACGCCATCCTCAACCCCGAGAGGCACCATCTGATAATGACGAGCGGATTCCTCTGGTATATTTTTTAAAACATCAAAATGGATTTTTCCTCCTGTAGCTGTATGGACAGGAATACCCAATAAGTCTGATTTAGCCGCAAGAATATCTTTTTCCGAAACACCGCGGTTAATGAGCACTGTTTCAACATCAGTTTTTTTTGTACGAACCTCGTCTTTCACCTGCCGCAAGTCGACATCTGTAATCGTACCTTTTGCGACAAGTAAATCTGCTACCGAACGCATATGGTGCTACTTTTTCTTACCCGTCGTTGCCGTTTCTGGCACAGGAGCGGGTGGCACACTTCCAATAAATTCAAACGGATGTTTTCTGTCTGGATCTGGAGATATATCTGGAATCTCAATTTCTGTCTCCTCTAAAGAAGTGAACCGGGGGTCTTCAAAAAATTTGATATCAAGATTTAGCGACCTAAGCGTCGCTACTGCCTGAGTTATTGCATCAACCTTTGCCTGATCTTCGGAGCTAATAACATTTGCAGGACTTGCCGATCCGTTTGCTGACGAATCACCAGGAGCTTGATCTGAAGGGATTGGGTTTTCTCGCACTTGAAAATACCAATACCCTCCCCCCGCAAGAACTGCGAAGATCACAACAACTAATATAATATTAGGTAGCGCTGATTTTTTTTGTGGTGCCTGAAAAGAATTAAGAGCCATAATACATTTTCCCGTGAACTGATATTGTATATAAATCTCCCGGAGTCTCTGTGATAGTAACCGAGTCAATATCCATAAGTCTTAAGCTATTTTCAACGCCATCAAGAAAATCTCTTACTTCTATATACGAGCCATTTGCTTTTATGTCGAAGCCTATAATTTGCTGTCCGACAGCGTTGGGGTCTCCTACGGTTGGAGCAGATATTGCGATTGAGTCAAAATTAATACCTGTCTCTGGTATAAATTTTTCAAAAAAAACATACAACTCTTCAGCATAAACACTCCTCGGCATCAAACTTTCGAGACGATCGCTTTGCTCTGTCGTAACTTGGCGGTATCTTTCAAGTAATTTATCGCGATCTGCAGCTATCGCCTCAACTTGTTTATCGATATCCTCAATTTTTGCTAACTCGGCGCGAAGCGCTACAACATTTGTCCATGCAGGCAAAGCGTATTGCACCACTCCAAAACCGGCAGCCCCCAACATAAAAACAATAATCAAATTTTTCATAAGTCAATTGTTGAATTATCTGATACTGGACTAGGTGATGGTAAGACAACTTCATCTTCGGCGCCAGGCTTAGAATGAATATATACATCAGAAAGCGCAGTTTCAATCGAAAAATCTATTTCTCCCCCTACTGTGACTACAGGAGAGGATGGGGTAAACCCTGATATTATCTTATTATCTTTTGCAAGCTTGCGAAAATAACGTACTTGCTGCGCATATACCAAATAGCTTGGAGCGCGAAGATCTACCTTCACTTTTGGACCTACATATCCAAACGACCGTAAATCTACATCTTCGAGAATGTGATTTTCAACAAAATTAAATGCTTGCGATGAATACACGTGTTGGTTAAGGATGCCATACCCGCGCTCAATTCTTTGCTGGAGGGATTGAGCTTGCTTAATCGAAGGGATCTCCATTTTTTCATGAAGCTCTGCGAGGTGAACTTTCGCTACATTGACCTTATCCTGCATTGATTTTTGCAGAAGTATTAATGCACCAGTACCGACGCCTGCGAGAATCGCAATGACAATTGCAAGTGCGCCAAAAATCCCCATCCCCTGTCGCGGGACAAGAGTTGGGGGTACAACCTGTGCGTGTGATATAAATTGAGTTTGCGTCATTTCTATTTAAATTATTGCTATTCTTGCAAAGCTCTAAGCGTAAGACCAACTGCAATACTAAAACTTGGAGCAATATCTTTTAGCGACTGTTGTAAAAAAGCAGGATATTCAATTTGCGCGAATGGATTTGCGAGTAACACTTCAATGCCTAACCGCTCGATAGCATACTCGACAAGACCTGGCATTAAACTTCCTCCACCCAATAACACCGCTTTATCTACCGCAATGCCCGATTTTCTACGATAATTCGTCCTCAGGCGATCAGCTTCATCAAAAATTGAATCTAAGAGTGGCGTAATTGTGTGACGTACACCCGCCGCCTCTGGTCTTTGTACTATTCCGAGTTCTCTTTTCATTACCTCTGCTCGCTTAAAATCAATACCAAGCGATTGAGAAATTGCGAGCGAAAACGCTTGCGACGCACGATCAATATGATGTACTGATCGAATAATACCCTGATCAATAACTGCAAGTTTCGTTGAAAGTGCCCCTATATCAAATAACATATACGCGCTCCTAAACCGACTGCCGACAGCTCGTGCTGCACTAAATATCTCTATCTCAAAACCAGCGACTTCGATGTTTGCATCAGTTAAAATTCGCTTGTACTTTTCAATTACCTCTTTTTGAACTGCTGCAAGTAGTATCGATACTGTTTTTGAAGCCCCCTCTGTGGACCCAGATTCTGGAATCCGCCACCAATCAAGAACGACATCCGCAAGAGGAATTGGAATATATTTACGCGCCTCATATGGAATCGCCTCTGCAAGCTCCGAATCTGAAAGATGTGGCATCTCAATGACAGTTACAAACGTATACCGAAGTGGTATTGAAATTACCCCATGACTGGCAGTCGCCCCTGCTTCTTTTTTTAAATCAACAATCATTTGCGATACTTTTTCATCTTCGAGCAACACTGCTCGACCAGATTCACCTCCAGTATAAGCTGCGGTGGATAATTCGCCATAGGTCTCAAGTACAGCGCGTTCTCGCTCTGTTTTGACCTGTATAATTTTCAAAGTAGAGGTCCCGACATCTATACCGACAAAGCTCTTATCGTGCGAGAGCAGACTGCCAATTTATTTCGTAAAAAAGTCGTTCATGCAACATAATATCTCCTCCCCATTGCCTCAAGCTCGCCTTGTAGGGTATGGTTTTATAATACCATATCGAGAAATTTCTATGCCCTATAAAGTTATCCACACAATACTCGATCTAATATTCCCTGTACGGTGTCTCGGATGTCGTAAGGCGAACGCGCACATATGCCCTTCTTGCCTACTTCATATGCAGCGAAAAAACAGTGAGTGCTTTTTTTGCGGTGTTAAAATTAACAAGCCAGTATTAAATAATATCTGCTCTCAATGCATGCAGAAGTCTCCTTTATCTGGTATCTGGTGGCCCTGGCACTATCAGAACGAAACGACCAAAAAAGTAATAACGGCATACAAATATAGGCAAAAGAAGTGGCTCGCCCCAGCGCTCTCCGCCTACATAAAAAATGTTATAGACATGGGATTATTACCGTCGGACAGTATAGTAATCCCTGTTCCCCTCTCTCAGTCGCGACAAATCGAACGCGGCTTTAACCAAGCAGAATTACTTGCAGACAACCTCCCCTTCGAAATGCTCCGCTCTGTAGCGATAAAAGTAAAGGACACCCCACAACAAGCTCGAACTCACTCTAAAAATGAGCGCATTGATCATATGCGCGAGGCATTTTTGATAAAAAATCCTTCTGCAATTCTTGGACGTACAATTTTGCTCGTCGATGATGTTGCTACTACCGGAGCAACTTTGTGCGAGCTCGCCAAAACACTGAAAAATGCAGGCTCAGGACTAGTTTATGCCGCAGTACTTGCTCATGGATAAATTATATTAGGGTATATAGATAGCGATGTGATACTCTCTTAGTAGGTCGATGTATTAACAGAAAAATATAGAAATACATTTATGACATACTCTATGACCTGCAAATGCGGTGATGAGATGAAAATTGAAGCTGGATCTCACGATGAGGCAGCTACAAAAATGAAAGCTATGATGGACGAAGCGGCTATTACTAAGCATACGGCTGAAAAACACCCCGGACAACCGGCAATGTCAGTCGCCGATTGCCACGCGATGATTGATCAAAACCTTAAAGAGGTTGCATAAATTTTCATCAAACAAAAAAGTCTCTCCTGTGAGAGGCTTTTTTGTATCTTTATAAATTAAAAAGAATATGATAAAGTATCGTTGCTAAGAAAAATATTATGGAGGTGTGGCTGAGTGGCCGAAAGCGCCTCACTGCTAACGAGGTAAGGGGTAAAACCCTTCGGAGGTTCGAATCCTCCCACCTCCGCCAAAGAAAAGAATGGTTTTGACCGCTCTAAAACGCGATATTTTTCAACTCAACTGATTGTTGCAGAAGATAACCACGATCTTCGAGCATTTTTCGTAAGTTAGCAATATGCGCTGCTCCAAACTTAATCGCAATCGTGCTAGGATTTTTTTCTTTTACTACATAATCAAAGCGCCCCATAACCGCTTCGTCACGAGACCTGCTCCATGCATCTTGAAAAATATTAACCATGACTGGGTCTGACCAGAAGAAAAGAAGCCCCTCACGAAGATCTTTTTTATTAAACTCTCCATCTTGCATCTTCTGTAAACTTTTCTTTGTAAACTCGACCACCGCATTTTTACAATCCAGTGTTAACTTACTAAGATCTGTCTGCATAACCATCGTTTCATGTTCGGTCTTCTCATGAGTCTTCAGGGTTCTTAAAAATTCAGCATCGCCTGACTCCCAACCCATAGACGAATAATCAAAAGCGCTTTCTTCCCCTACAAGTTGGAGATACCTCTGAGCGCTACGAAAATAAGCACTAATTGCAGCATGAAATGCCGTGTCCAAGCTCTCTCCTTCAAGATTTTCAAGATCTTTTGCTGCTCTTTTTGTGTCTCCCCCAGAGTCTTCTTCAGGCAAAAGCCCTTCGTAAAGAACAACCTCTTGATCAGAAAGCATCTTATTAACACTATCAAAGTATTCCTGGTCACCAGCGTGGTTCATGCCAACGATAAGCACTTTTCGATTACTTTCTGAATGCTCGTACGAGTGTGCGTATGTGTATATTCCATCCACGGCAAACCCGAGCTCACCTTCAAATAAAACAGCTTCCATAGGCATCCTTTCTTTACCAGACTTAAAGAATTCCTCCATTGTTATATATGCTAACACGGATTTTACAAATTAATGGTATGCTCTTTATATGGCGCCTTTTATGGATGTAAAAAAAATTGAACGCGAGCTAGAGGTTCCGCCCAAACAAGAAGAACCTGTAAAACAAAAACCTCAAAAAACAAAACAAGAAAAAATGCGCACCATTTCCTGGTCTGCGCCTGAATATACTTATTATAAAAAAACTCCAGACTGGTACTGGTCTCTGGGTATTTTTGGTGTTTCATTTATTGTTATTGCTATTTGGCAAAATAATTTTCTTTTTGCTCTAATCTCTCTTGTAGGAATGTTTGCTGTAGCCCTCTTCGCGGTACGCACGCCTCGAATTATCGAAGTTAAGATCTCTGAAAAAGGCATTGAAATTGACTCCTCTCTTTATCCATACGAATCTCTTAAATCATTTTGGATTTTTTATCGCCCCGGTGGTATTAAAGAACTAAGTTTAATGAGCGAAAAAATGTTTATGCCCCACATATCTATACCACTTGGCGATATCGATCCCGTGGAACTCCGAGAGGTCCTCATGCAATCTCTCCCCGAAGCAGTACAAGAAGAATCTTTCGCCGATACCATTGCCCGTCGGCTTGGATTTTGATTTAAATCTAAAAGTCACGTTACAACCATCAAAATCATATTTGCGCTTGTCAGTATGAGTAAAACCGCGTAAAATGCTCGTAGGCATTTTATTACGCGCCCGTCGTTCAATGGATAGGACGCAAGATTGCGGATCTTGCAATCGAGGTTCGATTCCTCGCGGGCGCAGGGAAAAGATGCGGAGTAATTTCACGATGCTGACATTAGAAACACCCATTACCGCTCTTCCCCGATACGGAAAATTATTTGCAAAACGATTATTGAAATTGAAGATCGCGA
>CAYIZO010000029.1:0-300 GCA_964368005.1 uncultured Candidatus Saccharibacteria bacterium | reverse complement strand
CGAGGTTCGATTCCTCGCGGGCGCACAAAAACATGAAAGAACCTATAACGCTCTCTACCTTGCTCACTAGCGTTTTTCGGCTCACCGATTTGCAAAAAGCAGCAGCTAAAAAACTCTCGCTTGAGACGGTTGATGATTTATTGCGCTATTTGCCTTCCCGATATATTGACACCTCAAACCTCATATCAATCAATGAAACGCGACCAGGTGTACAAGTTACTATCGAAGGTAAAGTACTCCACCTTGACGCAAAAAAAACTTTTCAAAAACGCCTCAACATTAGATCGGAAGAGCGTCGTG
>CAYIZO010000028.1:0-7942 GCA_964368005.1 uncultured Candidatus Saccharibacteria bacterium | reverse complement strand
AGCGCGTAAGACAGGCTCACCCAAAACGGCCGCCTCACGCCATCAGCGCACAGAACATCTTCCATGAAATTTTCTGTCGACAATCGAGATGCAAAAGCCTCGTTCGTATGAGACCCGATCGGGTGCAGATACCAAGTGTACTCTCTCTTGCGCTTTTCGCTCGCCATACGCCCTCCTTCTCCATAGTTGAAGGTAAAAAATCCATATCAACTATACACGAAGTCAGGGCCTAATTCAAACTCTCAATAGTTTATGTGCCGCCAGTAAAATTCCCAACATCGCAAATAAGCCCAGCCCAATTTGCAGCGTCAACTGTTCTTCTCTTTTTTCTACTTCGCGGAGAGAACGCCCTACGACAGCATATCCAGAACTCCCCCCCTCATAACGAACGACTACGACAGCGCTCCGAACGCCGGTTCGTGGTTGCCAAGTAACCGTGTGGGTACCGTGGGTCTTTGCATATTCCAAAACTCCACTTGGAACTGTGGGAGTTTTACCATCGAGTACTGCATTTGAAGCACTAAGTTTACCACTAGAATCATAAGCGCTAGCGTATGTAGCAAGACTCCGAGCAATATCAATTTTTGGCATTGTATTTAAAAATTCAGGAGACTCTCCTCCTTCAAAACGAATCGCTAAATCTTCCGCGATCTGAATTTGAGGGTCATTCGCGGCTGTGCGCACATCTTGCTGAACTACAATATATATAAGACTCGTCAACATTATGACAACAAGCCCGAGGGGGAATGACTGCTTTAGCGTACGAACCATAGATTCATTCTAACAACAACGAAATAGGAAGCAAATAAAGTCTCTGGCTAGCCCCCTGCTTGCCATCTTAAAAGAGCCTGGAATGGGTATATAAGCATAATGATATTCAAAGTTAAATTGTCGCGAATAAAATACGCGACCCCTATTTCCATAATAATCGTGAGCACCACAACAAGCCATACGGGCAAGCGCCAAGCAAGAGTAAAGCCAGCAACCATCGCCAATGTATCCATTGTTGAATTTAAGATACTATCACCAAAATAATCGAGTGATATAGTCACTTCGCGATATCTTTGAATTACCATCGCAGTATTTTCAAGAACCTCCCACGCAGTCTCAAGCATTGTTGCAATCACAAGCCTCAAACTCAATGACATTTTTCGAAAGAAAAACCACAACAATGCATAAAAACCAAACCCATGGATAACATGAGAGAATGTATACCAATCGGAAATATGCTGTGAATTTTCAGAGCTAAACACAACTCCATGCCACCATTTTATATAACCACACTTACATACCCATATGCGCCCCATGGCATACTCAAGCATCGCCGCAAAAGCTATAATAAATACGATAAAGACCTTATCAAACCACGGAGGAACCGGCAACTTACGCCGCGAAAAGCAAAACCATCGCAAAGCAAATATGAAACCAGTAGCTATAATGATAATCAATGACGGCACATACCCATTCAACATAGGTTTATGTTAGCATAAAATAAAATGGTATTTACGCTCGACACTATCCCACAACTCCTTATGACATACAGTTATGCGCTTCTTTTCCCTATTGCGGTCATTGAAGGACCTATCATCTCTATAATCGCAGGACTTTTAGTAGCCGGTGGATTTTTAAATCTTTATATTACTTACGGCGTCCTTATTTTCGGAGATCTTGTCGGCGATACGCTTTATTACAGTATTGGCCGTTACGGTGGCAACTACTTCGTAAAACGATGGGGGTGGCTTTTAAATATCGATGCTGCAAAACTTCTCCGTCTCGAAGAAAACTTTAACACTCATAGCGCCAAATGGCTTTTCTTTGCAAAAGCGCAAGGTCTTGGGAGTGCCATATTAGTCGCCGCAGGTGTAATCAAAATGCCATTCGGTCGATTCTTATGGCTCAATCTTCTCGCAACAACATTCAAGTCAGCGATATTTCTCGCCATCGGCTTTTACTTCGGCAAAGCTTATGTAAGCATTAACGGTTATATAAATAAATTTGGAGTCATCACAATCTTTCTTATTATTGTCGGAGGCATTTTATACTTCTTGCGTCGTAAAAAATACATATGAAAAATATTATTTTTATCACTGATGCCGGAATCGATAATAATATTAGTGGTGTCGTGACATGGCTTCTTAACACCCAGCGAGAGCTTGAAAAGAAAGATTACAAAATTACCTTTATCGAACCCAAACAATTTACTAACTTTCCTCTCCCCTCATACCCAGAAATAAAAATTGCACTTCTTTCAAGAAACGCAATGGAAAATATGATTACTGAGAGTAAACCCGACTTTATCCATATCGCGACGGAAGGGCCGCTTGGGCTTGTCGCGCGAGCAGTATGTCAAAAAAATGCTTGGAAATTTACAACATTTTATCATACCCGCCTCCCTGAGTATCTTCACGTGCGATTCAGAACATTCAAAGGCATCACCTACCAGTATATGCGCTGGTTTCATCAAGCGAGCGCGTGTACGATGGTCAGTACAAATTCACTCAAAAAAGAACTAGAAGAAAGAGGTTTTGAGCGAGTAGCGCTTGTACCGATGGGCGTCGATATTGAACTCTTTCAACGGAACCCGAATGCCATCAAGCCTGACAATTTACAAAAACCAATCTTTACTTACCTTGGCAGAGTTGCGCCTGAAAAAAATATTGAAGCATTCCTCGAGTGCTCCTTGCCTGGATCAAAACTTATCATTGGCGATGGACCGGCAAGAGAAACACTTGAAACAAAATATAAACACAGCGCTACATTTGTGGGCTACAAAAAAGGAAAAGAAATTATAGATCTACTTTCGATTTCTGATGTTTTTGTATTCCCCTCAAAAACAGACACCTTTGGTCTTACTATTATCGAAGCGCTTGCGTGCGGGCTTCCGACTGCTGCATATGATGTACAAGGACCAAACGATATTATAGAAAATGGAGTAGATGGGTACTTGGGTGAAAACTTAGAAGAAAACGCCAAAAAATGTCTCACTATTAATCCTGCAATGTGCACAAAAAAAGCAAAAAAATACTCTTGGACTCACTCTGCAGAAAGTTTCTTGGAGCACCTAATTGGAATAAACTGATCTTCACTACACGCGCAACCTGCGCATACAATATATTTGGCGTATGACTTCGCGAGCACTTACAGTCCTCAAAATCTGTCGAATCATAGAATAATCAGCATACATTCCCTGCCACCAACCAACTTTTTTTGATTTGCGTGGGCTGATAACATTTGCCCAATATACAATTTTTAATCGTAATTTTTGACTAATTATAATGCGATTCAAAAATACCTCGAGACCAAACCCCGGCAAACGCCCCAGTTGTGCCAGGTCGCCGATAATACTCTTGCGAAATACCCTTTCCCCAGAAACAAAATCAAGCCCAAATAGTTTATAAATCAATAAACTATTTTTGCGTAGTGTTATAGAGATATCAGCGTTACCTGAGACTACTGGCTCTATAAGTCGTGTGAGTGCGCTTGCTTGTAGCCCAATTAAATCAGAATCGATAAGCATCACAATATCGTTTTTTGATTCTCGAAGGCCAGTTTCAACAGCAAAACTTTCTCCTCGATTTTGCCCGTACGAAATAAATCGAATACCTGCTCGATGCTCAAGTAACGCCTTTGGATTATCAGTCGAGCCATCGTCAACGACAATCACTTCATCAATGAGTTCATGACCTACGACCGCATCAAGCACGCCCAGCACACGCTCGGCTTCATTGTAGAGTGGGATAATACAAGAAACTTTCATCTAAAATTTTTATCGAACGAATAACGCCCTGACAGCGCTAAAAGCGAGTTTGTTTGTCATCCCATCATTAATGAGTGATTCATTGCCGCCCATACCCATATGCCAATAATTAAAGCCGATAACATTTTTTCGAAGTGCAGCCTGCATACTATTTTTGATTTGACTCACGACATCACCACCTGTAATCGTACCCCATTCACCAATCACGATGGGCGTATTTGGATATTTCGACTGTAATTCATTGAGATCGTTTTCCATTGTATCACCAACAATTTCTGGATAATGATCAATCGTAATATTCCCCATCGCACTTACTGTCGCGTCTTCCAAAATACCATTCCAGTCTGGATTATTATCACCCCATGCCACGAAACCATCAAAACCGTAATATCCTATGCGCATCTTGCCTCCAAGACCGATACTTGCAAATGCGCTTTCTGAAGCGACGATCGCATCGCGAAGCCATTTGTTAAATGCAGCTGCATTCGGGAACATACAAATATTTTGAGGACAATACGTGACCCCAGCGATACCTCCATTTTGAGGCTCTGGTATCGGAGTAAAAATATCACCTGCCTGAAATAGCGCAGGATTTGCTTTTATATAATTAGAAATAAGTTGAATATAATTATTTGAATTGTTTTTTGGGGTATTATAAATTCCCTCAAACGCCAATGGCATATGTCGATGCCACACATTGAGACCACGCGCGTGAACTGCATCAGACCACACTTTTGTGTATGCAAGGCTACTTCCACAAGCCGGATTATCATATGGAGTTTCTACTGCAATATAATTTGCCCCAATCTCAACTGCCTTGCCAACCCATGCGTTAACAAACAATGGTTGATCTTGATTACAAATTTTATCTTTTGTTTCTTTCATTGAAGAGACGCTTCTAATTGCCCACGCGACATTCGTCGTTGTAGGCGGTATGACAATAGGCGGAACAGGAGCTGGAGGCGGAGGTGGAGGTATTACAATCGGAGGTGGAACTGGCGCCGGAGGTGGCGGTAATGGTGTTGGAGGTGGTGTCACGACTGGCGGCGGCGTTATTACTGGAGGCGCAGGAGCTAGTGGTGGTGGCACAATCACAGGTGGTTTAGGTGGCAATGGTGGGTTTGGTCGCGCTCTGGTAATTGTGATCCTGGGGATTTTACTTTGAGAAACTAATTTTCCCATCAAAAGATCTCGAGCATCTTCTGCAGAAAAGCCTAACAAACTCGGTTCAGTTGTATTTATTTTTTGAATATCAATATCATATGCAGTCGGATACCAAAACTGAATCGCAATCGATTTCATATTCGCAAGAGGTTGATTAACAGAAAAATCTCGCAACGGCACTTTTACCGACTGCACCCCATCGGCACAATTTTGGCCATAACGCGCGAGTGAAACGCTATATGTCCTTCCGTCTGTGGCGACAAGGCTAAGCGCCGATGCTGGTCCTTCCAAAATACATACCCCGTGAAGATTATATGTAAGAACTAAAGTTTCTTTACCAACAAGGCTCCCGGCAGGTAAATTTTGCTCATTTCTTGTTATATTTTTTTCTCCCTTAATCTCAATCGGCGCAGCAAGAATTTCTTCAGTTCTCGCGAAACGAGAAACTAGCCAGCCTGCAATACCAAGAGTACAAAGTAAAAATAGACCCAAAATTAAACTGTTTCTTTTTATGTATTCCATGAACTTACTATACTACAACATAGAAGCAATAAATGGAAACTAGTCAATACGAAAAAATATTTTATAAAAACTTTTGTATCTATTGATGCGTTATAGGGAGAAATTCAACAAACAAACCCTAGCTCTTAAAGTCGCAGCATTGTTTTTTTTAATAAAAGATATGGTACAATAAAAGCTGTGGATACAATTATACACGCTGATATATTCTTTTTTATAACGAGCATATTCGTGATAGTGCTTACCATAGGATCTGCGCTTGCGTTTATCTATATCATTCCAGCCTTAAAAGATATTCGCGAGCTCTCAGCTACCGCAAAAAAAGAAGGTGAAAAAATTGCTGAAGATATTGAAGGGATCCGATCCACAGTCAAAGAAAAAGGGGCAAAAGTTAAATCGATTTTTGATTATTTTCTCTCATTTTTTAACAGGCGCAAAAAAACGAGCCAGAAAAAAACCGTTATTAAATAATTACTAAATAAAGATATATGGAAAAAACAAAAAAACATACATCGTCAGCAGTAAAAGAAGTCGCAATTGGGGTGGGCCTTGCAGCGATTGCTGCCGCAAGCGCTGGAGCATATTTTTTATATGGAGCAAAGGGTGCATCTAAACGCCGCAAACATGTAAAAGCGTGGGCACTTAAAGCTCGGGGCGAAGTACTCGAACGACTTGAAAAACTTTCAGATATAAACGAGAAAATTTACAACCAAGTTGTCGCAGAAGTAGCAGCTCAATATCAAAAGGCGAAAAATGTCGATTCGGGTGATGTAAAAGAATTTATAGGCGATCTCAAAAGTCACTGGAAAGATATTTCGAAAGAAATAACAGCATATTCAAAAAAAGCAAAGCGCATCGTCAAAAAAGCAATAAAATAGTAAATAAAAAAACCCTCGCGCGAGGGTTTTTTTATTTACTAACCTTTGTATGCTTTCTCTAAGCCCGCTATATTAATTTTCGTCATCTGCAACATTACCTGCATTACCCTGCCCGCTTTTTTCTCGATCAAGATCGCCAAACAGTCTACTTAGAGTAGTTGGAATTATTTACATAACTCTACTGTATTGCATACACAACGATTTTTCTATAGTGTGAAAATAGTTTTCACACTAAATGCTGCAAGAAAGGACTCGAAATGGAACCACGAAATCCAAGGAGTGATCTATTCTTTGACAACATGGCTCACCAAGGCCTTGCACTTGAATTCGATGATGCAACGCTTAGGACTGACTACGCCAGCATCCTCCCACATCAAGCGAATCTTCATAGTCGATTCTCTCGTAATGTCGAATTAAATATTCCGATTATCAGCGCTGCGATGGACACTGTAACCGAATCTCGAATGGCGATTGCGATCGCCCAGCTTGGAGGCATAGGTGTCATTCATCGCAACCTCAAACCACACGACCAAGGTGAAAAACTACGCCGCGTAAAACGTCACCTCAACGGACTGATTGAGAAACCTATCATTGTGTCTCAATCAGACACAATTGCACAAATTCTTAATCGACGTGAAGAATGTGAATACACTTTTCACAGCTTTCCAGTGCTCGACACTGAAGGTCGTCTTGTAGGCATTCTCACTCGTAACGACTTTGATTTGTGCGAAGACTCTTCCTTGTCAGCACAAAGCGTCATGACCACCGAGCTTATTACAGCGCCTACGAGCACATCCCTGACAGAAGCCTACGAATGCATGAAAAAATCACGAAAGAAAGTTCTTCCTCTCATCGATGAGACCGGTCGACTGGTGGGCATGTATGCCCTCTCTGATGTAAAACGCATCATTTTAGGCAACAGCCCAACATTCAATGTCGATGGTAAAGGGAGCTTGCGCGTTGCCGCAGCTGTGGGATCAGGCGATGATGCATTAATGCGGATCGACTGCTTCCCTAAAGACATTGATGTTGTCGTGATTGATACTGCGCATGGCGATTCACGCTCAGTACTCGAAACGCTTAAAGCAATCAAAGCGCTCGGCCTCGGTTTTGATGTAGTTGTAGGAAATGTTTCAGAAGCAGAATCAGCAAGACGGCTTGCTACAGCTGGTGCTGATGGTATTAAAGTTGGGCAAGGGCCGGGCTCAATATGTACAACTCGTATTGTCGCCGGCATCGGCTGTCCACAACTCACCGCAATCCATAACTGTGCAAAAGCAATCCGAGGGTCTGGTGTATCTATATGTGCAGATGGTGGTATCAGTACTTCAGGACATATCCCAAAGGCAATCGGTGCAGGTGCAGATTGCGTTATGTTGGGACGCATCCTAGCCGGCTGCGACGAAGCCCCCGGACAAAGAATAATGTACCAAGGACAACCGATGAAAGCATATCGCGGTATGGGATCACTCGGCGCTATGCAAAGTCGTGGGAGTCGAGAGCGATACGGGCAAGGAGCAGTGCCTCACAATAAACTTGTACCCGAAGGAATCGAAGGAGTTGTGCCCTATTCTGGGTCAGTAAAAGATGTTGCCCACCAACTTATGGGCGGTCTTCAAGCTGG
>CAYIZO010000027.1:0-8302 GCA_964368005.1 uncultured Candidatus Saccharibacteria bacterium | reverse complement strand
ATGACTGGTGTGAAGCTCGAACAGCATACGCAAGACCATGCCGTTCACGAATATCAGAGAAAAGACGTGAGCTCATATACCCCCCTAATATAGTGGAAAGCACTTCAGCTACTATACGATCTTTATGTGTTAACTCATACCCCCCAACTCCAACCATCACATGTGTCTGTGCGGTATCTTTCAAAAGTATTTCAATTCGAGGACCTTCTGCAAGTTTCTTTGGCTCGGGTGCTTTTGCAAACTTGCCTTCACGCAAATTACCAAAAGCGCGTTCAATTTTTTCAAAAAGTCCACCTTCGGGGATGTTTCCTGCGGCGACTACTATAGTGTTTGATGCGACATACTGACTTTTCCAATATTTTAGAAAATCGGATCGTTTCATTTCGCGAATATTTTTTTGAGTACCAATTACATCCCACCCGTATGGATTATCGCCATATACCAAACGCTCAAAAACTGACCAGATATATCGCATCGGATCATCCCAAATCATGCTCATCTCCTCAAGCACTGGTCCGCGTTCGCGATTTATTTCTTCTTCTTTTAACAATGCATTTTGCAAAATATCGGATACAAAATTAAGAGCAAGTGGAAAATGTTTTGCATCTACCTTTACCCAATACCCTGTCTCTTCTCGACTCGTAAACGCATTATGGATTGCACCAACCGCATCAAGCATTCGATCAAGCTCGCCCGGCTTTGGATAATTTTTTGTACCCTTAAAAAACATATGCTCCAAAAAATGAGACAATCCATTTATTTTCTGAGACTCATAATTTGACCCCGTGCCCACAAGCACCAAAAGTGTCACTGTATCAGTGCCATGCATGGGCGCTGAAATAACCCGAAGCCCATTCGATAAAGTCTTTTTTGTAAATTTCATACGGTCAGTATAGCATGAATTTCTAATCCGAAAAGCCTTTTAAAATAAGGATATTTGACAAAATGGAAATTTTAATATATTATATTATTTAGCTTCTTTCCTATTTCTCTTCCATACGGAAGACTATCTCCTCTTTCGAGAGGACAATTGAGAGGACGAGCAATGAGAAGATCAATGGTGTTTCTGACTCCCGACGAGCTGCTCAAGATCGAAAAGGCAGTAAACTGGCTGCTTCGAGTATTCCGGGAAGTGCACAACAAAACCAACAGAATAGAGTTTGCGGTTGATGCATCAGCCGATGCGCTGTGGTGGATCTGGCTTCTAGACGCGAACAAAGTACGCGTTTGTCACCACCGCATGCCAATCATCGAAGGCATGAAGCTTGTAGATTTCACAGAGATCTTGCAGTTGCGAACGAACCCACTCTTCATCATTCTTTACCCCGAGTGGGAGTTCGCCTATGGCGACGAGCTCCGGTTCGGATTCAGGAAGCAATAGTTCTCCAGCAGACTCAAGGCAGGAGTCTTTAAAACAGCCGCCATCGAGCCGACACAACGTGTCGGCTCGTTCTTTTTTATGAAAGTTTTTCAGTTAGGAGATTTAACGAATGAGAAATTTATTAGACTCATCAAGCGAGACTCCATAAAATCCATTTCTTTTAGATAAAATCTCTGGATACGGAAAATCATCAACAACAAGAAAGTTTTGATCTTTATATGTTTTGCGAATAGTAGCCAGCGCGTGTAATTTTTCCTGGCTTCCAATTGTGGTATAACGCCAAATATTATCATCATTTAATAGAGTTTCGTTTATCACGCCATCTGGCCCGCCCAATTCTTCTTTCATTGTTTCGGCAAACCGCCCAGAATCCTCTGAGAAGCCGTGTTCGCCGGAAGCAAATAAAAACCTCTTATCAATAAAAGAATCAATGGGGCCAAGTTCATTTGGATGAGTAAGCTGCTCTTCTAATTTTCCACGTGTGGTTAAAAAGCCCATTTTTACATTCGATTGCTTTAGGTACTCAAAAAGCGCCATTATTGAGGGGCGAAAAATTGTTACATATGAATCACCCTCCTCATTGGGTCTTCGTGCAACGCCTATGGTTTCATCAATATCAAATAAGGCGACAGTCTCTTTCCCTGAATCTTCTTTCAAAATATTCTCAAGTTGTGACAACACTGCTTTCACAAACTGTTCTTCCATTTCAATAGATTTTTGAACTCTCTCTTCTCGCGAAACATCATCTTCCGCACGAGACCATTTTTCGTAAATAGCATGCATATCAACTGCAACTCTATCTTTTATAGAGTCCCAAAACTCCTGCCAAGATTCTTTCTGTGACTCTCCGTCCTGGGTCTCTTTGCGTTCCATAATTACTGAAGTTTTTCTGAAATAAGATTTTTGAGATCTGTGATTGCGACTCGTTCTTGCTTCGCGCTATCGCGATCACGAATGGTTACAGTGTCATCTTCGAGAGTTTGGTAATCAATAGTGACACACCACGGAGTGCCTATTTCATCTTGCCTCCGATAACGCTTACCAATATTACCAATGTCGTCCCATCTAGTTGTAAAATGTTTTCGAAGACTATCGAAAACTTCTTTTGCTTTTACAGTTATATTTTCTTTATTTCCTACGAGCGGAAAAACTGCAACTTTTACGGGCGCTATTTTTGGATGCAATTTGAGAAATGTTCGCTTTTCTCCCCCTACTTCATCTTCGGTATATGCATCAATAAGAAATGCGAGGAATGCGCGATCCACTCCAACTGACGGCTCAATCACATATGGAACAAAACCAGAGTCTTTTGCCACAAACTCCCCTTCAATCCAAGAATATCCTTTGAAGTGATTTTTTAAATCAAAGTCAGTGCGATTCGCAATACCCTCAAGTTCTGAAAATTCATTTTCAGAAAGCCCATACCGATACTCAATATCCGTCGTCGCTGATGCATAATGTGCGAGCTCTAGCGGACCATAATCGTGGAATTGTAGATTTTCTTTTTTAATACCTAGATCGATAAACCACTTCATCCGCATCGCACGAATATCCCCGAAATACTGTTCTGCGTTTTGTGGATCACAAAAATATTCCAACTCCATCTGCTCAAACTCACGACTCCGAAACAAAAAGTTTCGTGGAGTAATTTCGTTACGAAATGCTTTACCGATTTGTGCGATGCCAAACGCAAGCTTTGGATGAAATGCATCAACCACATTTTTGAAGTTAATAAAAATACCTTGTGCGGTTTCCGGTCGTAAGTATACTACAGCGCTCTCATCTTCGACTGCGCCCGCATGAGTCTTAAACATTAAATTAAAATGGCGAACCTCACCAAGATTGCCATCACATTCAGGGCACCGACGAGTATTTGGGTTAACAATATCACCCGGAACGTGAGGAATATGATCATCTCTAAATCTTTTTTTACATTTCTGGCACTCAACCAGTGGATCTGAAAAATTCCTTACATGGCCTGACGCCTCAAGTACTTTTGCACTCTCAAGAATCGCAGAATCAAGCGGATAGATATGTGGCTCAAGCATCGCTCGCCACCATTCACGCTTTATGTTTTCTTTCATTAAAACGCCAAGAGGACCATAATCCCAGGTACCTGCAAGACCTCCGTATACTTCGGAGCCTGGAAATATAAAACCTCGACGTTTCGAAAGAGAAATTATTAAATCAAAAGATATCATAAAGAAACGCTACCATATTATAGCAAATGTGCACACCACACTATTCGGTAACGTTTCCCGACTGTCGCACTGTTGGATCATCTGGAATGTTAGTCCTTATAATATCTGTCTTGAACGGCTCAAATTCGACTCCTGTAAAAATATCTCTCCCTTCCATGACTGCGCCAGAAACAAGTTCTGGAGACTTCTGGAACTGAGATTGTGATGGCTTCATACCAATCTGTAATGCGACTTCACGAGGAGGACGAGCAAACCCGGTACCAGCAGAAATTTTATCAGGCTTCCAAATAAGTTCTCTCGTCGACTCATTAAATGAAAGTGATGGGTCTTGCGGCACAATAATGCCCGTCCAATGGATATATGATGGTATTGTAGCTCGCACCTCTACACCGTCGACATCATTAATAGAATTTAAAAGCGACCACACAATTGCATATGTTGTTTCCATTCCAAGGCGAGGCGGAAGTGGGCCAGAATTTTTAATCCGTGAATGATTATAATAACCTTTTTGTGTAAATGTGATACGTGAAGCAACTTTGAATTCTTTTTCTGCAGCCCCAGAGATATCAACTCCATCATACCCAACCGCACCTTCTGGCCCGAGAATACGCCCCTTTATATTGATAAGAAAGTTTTTATCAACATCAGTTTTGATGGGAATATCTTTTTTTAGTTGGATATTAAATTGAAAACGCCCCGACTCTCCAGGTTCAACCACAGAAAGTGTAGGTATGCGTGCGGCGAGCCACTTAAGAGTATTCGAATTTATTTGAACTTCACCTACCTGGCTATCAAGTGTATTCAGATTAAGAACTGATCCATCAAGTGTTGCTTCTATATTTACATTACGAACCACTACCGGGAGGTTATTTTTCCAATCTACTCCGATGACAAGAACTTTGCCCAATTGCGTAACACCTGGGGCTATTTCTCCTTCAATTGCCGAAAATGATAGTGAAAGAAGTGATTCCGCTATGTTAAATGAATCTGTTATAGATGAAAATACTGCACCGAAATTATTCTCAACACGATCGTACAACCCGACATCAACACGAAAAGTCTGCGCGCCAATAATAGGCTTGGCTTTACCACGTATCGTAACAACGTATTCCGAATTTGGTGCTAGATCTCCTATCTGCCAAATATTATTGGCGCGCGATGCACTCGGGTTTGCGCTTATAAAATCAAACCCTTCAGGATACACAACTTGCATTGAGATTCCTTCAAAAACCGTCTCCGCACTTGAGGTAACATGAATTTTTACATCAGTCTCCTGTCCTCCTTTTAAATTCTCCGGCACTTCAACAGCTATACCCAAAAGCGTTGCCGTCACTTTTGATATATAGTCTGAATTTTTTGAAAGGCGCGCCGATGTCCCTTCAGGTCGAAATTCTAAAAATGCCTTTCCTTTCAAAGTAGTATCTTTCGCCCCAAAGACGATTGCAGAGAAGACTTCCTCGCCTTGCATGTTCGCTGCGAGCGCGCCCAAATCACGCTTTTCACGCCGGAGACCCGTACGCGAAAACTCTCCTACAAGTGGCTGCGCCGTTTCTGGGAATTCAAATGTTATAGTTGCATTTTCAAGACGTACCTGATTATCATTTTTATAAATTACTTTCCATGTCACTTTCTTGCCTGCGACGATCTCTTCACCTCCTTCAATATGAAGATCAATTCGCTTTAATGTATCATTGCCAATATTAAATCCCCCTGGCAAAAGAAAAAACGCGACAAGTCCCACGATCACAAACAGCCCACCAACAAGACCCCACAAAATAATTTTTCGTGAATTTTTTTGCTCTTCTTGAACCTCAGGAGTCAGAGGAATTATATTCTTTTTCTCATCACTCCACGAAACTGGGCTCTTCTCTTTATGCTTCTGCAAGGCGGGCTCATCGTATCGTTTTGAGAAATCTTCATCTTTTTTAAATATGCGCTTACGCAAATCATCAATAGCCATAATATAAGTAGTACTTCTATATTATACCATATGATTTGTAGCGAGGATCTGACGAATCCCAACATTAAATGCATCTCTCTCGGTTAAATCAGAAAAACATTCATCAATTGATCGTTTTTCAATAAAATCAATCGCTCTCGAAGAAAAAAAGAGTTTTAAATCACTTTCTTCTGGGAACATCCCTGCGATGCGCAACGCATCAATTTTTGCACGATTTAATGCTTCTGTCGTAGTTATTCTATCCATCGGACCTACAATACCCCAAAACTCGTGCGCCGGCTCATCTCGTACAGTAATACCGACTAAAAACTGTGCAATATTCTGAGCAAAAAACATTGAATTGTCTTTAATGCTAAACTCCGTTCCCTGCTCTGCATCAAGAAGTCGCCAATATTCATGCCCCGGAGTTACCATAATTCTGCCACGCGAAAATAGATTCAAATGACCGTTCAATTTTGACTTACCAAGCCGAACGCTTTTCGCGATCGCATCAACCCTGCCCAAATCCTGAGTAAAGAAGGTCATAATGCGATCAGCCTCTCCCCAATCTCGTGTAGCGACAAGACGAGCTTCCGTACCATAATAAGCACTCATACCAACTAGGAATACTTTTCTACTTTAGTAATTGCAATTCCTCCAACCTGAATAATAGGTTCTTTTTTATGTACTACTGTTAATATTTTAATTCGAGCACCATTCTTAATTTGCTCAAGCATGTCTCGAGAGGGTTCGAAGTTATTCAGAACATAATATTCAACTGCGATAAAATCTTTCGGCTGTAAATCTTGCTTCTTTCTTACGTCTTGCAATGAACGAACAAGCTCTCGAATCTCCCCTTCAATCTTTAGTTCGTTAGAGATTACAACATCGAGCAAAATATCATCAGCGATAGATTTATCAATAAGTATTTTTTTAACATTAAGTTCGTCTTTCAAAATCTCAAACATCGCCTTATCTTTCAAAATTGTACGCTTAAGTGTCAGCGAAACGAGCGGTTGCCTTACTTTAATACCTGCTCGAGCTCGCAACTCCAATCCTTGAGCAGCGACCAAGCGTACCTCCGTCATGTCGGTAATAAGTTTTTTTGAATACACACGTCGCGCTGGCCATTCATCAAGATGCACACTCTCTGAATCTCCCTCCAACGCATGATAAACAATTTCTGCAGTAAACGGGGCAAACGGAGCAGACAGGCGCGCTAAATCTAATAATATAGAACGTAAAACCCAAAGCCCTGATCCGTCTTTCATTCGATCTCGAGATCGTCTCACATACCAACGCGAAACATCGTTTGCTACGAAATCCTCAATCGCGCGTGCCGCTCCAACAACATCATACGCATCCATAGATTTTGTAGCGCTATCGATAAGTGCAGCAAGGCGCGCCAAAATCCAACGATCAAGTACATGTGTTACTTTTTGTTTTTTTACTTGGCTGCCGTATAACTCATAAAACCGGAGAGTATTTAAAAACAAATCAAGAAAATTTCGTTTTGCTTTTATAACATCTTCCTCATTAAAAAGTTTTGAATCTTCAGGTTGGTTAATTGTAAAAAAGTACCACCGTACTGCATCAGCTCCATATTTTTCAAAAAGCTTCAATGGATCAACCCCATTACCTTTTGATTTCGACATTTTCTTCCCATCTTTATCAAGCACATGCCCAAGCGACATGACATTTTTATATGGGGCACCTTTTCCTAAAAGCACAGCAACCGTAAGCATCACATAGAACCATCCGCGTGTCTGATCTATCCCTTCTGCAATAAAATCTGCGGGATATGAAACCTTTTTATCGATACGCTCTTTATTTTCAAATGGATAATGCCACGCAGCGTATGGCATTGACCCTGAATCAAACCAAACATCCGCCACATCACGTACGCGAATCATTTTTGTCGTACATACTCCGCAAGAAAGCTCTACTTCATCAATATATGGTTTATGAAAATCAGTTTCTCCATTGTCATTGCGTGGCAACGATCGAGATTTTACCTTATGCAATTCCCCATTTTTCATATATCGCGCAGTAGGAATCTCCCCCGGCTCAAGATTCGCCGATATAATCGATTCAAGAAACCATAGTGGATCAGCGTGCCCAACAATAAGTAAATTTTTTCTTTGGTGAAGACTTTCTGTTTTTCGATAAAATCGATACATGCGATCACGCACGTCTCCCCACGATTCTCCTCCATGTCCTGGGAATCGTTTCGCAAATTTTTCTTCATCACTCATTCCTTCTCGATATGAAATTGCGTCCGTCGTACGCTCAAGATCTCCGAGATGGATATCTTGAAGCTCGTCATCATACAAAACTGGCACTCGTAATTCGCGCGCTAAAATCGCAGCAGACTCTTTCGTGCGCAACAAGTCTGAAGCAATAATCAAATCAATATTTGCCTTTTTTAAAGTAGCAACTACTTTTTTTATCTCTGATTTTCCTCTTGGAGTAAGGCCATATACATCATCCTTTGGACGAGAAGATCCAATACCAAGCAAATTTGATTTAGCAAATCCATGACGCATTAAATAATATGTATTGCCAGAATTTTTTGCACGCGCTTGAAATTCACTAGCAGAGCCGATAACTGTATCGGTCTTGCAAACCTCACATTTCCAAATTGGGAGTGGGGCTCCCCAATACCGCTCTCTACTAAACGCCCAATCTTTTGCTTCTCGTATCCATGCGCCAAAACGACCATCTCGCAGGTGAGCTGGATGCCAATTAATTTTTGAATTTGCACTTACAAGATCTTTTCGA